>NZ_JAOZYC010000137.1:0-80141 GCF_035798155.1 Streptomyces endophyticus
GCCGCTGACGACCGCCGTCTTCTCGTCGATACGCACCGGCTCCCGGCCCTCGCGCACGTTCTGGATCGCCGCGTGCGCGGACGCGGCCGAACTGCCGTTACTCGCCGACCGGTTGGCTTCCCCCGGCTCGCGCGCCGGCTGATTCCCCACCGGTCCCCGCCGACGAGCACCACCCGCGGTCCACGCACCCCCGAGACACCCAAGTCCACACACCCCGAGACACCAAGGAGAAGCGCATGCGTCGATCTCGTCATGCGGCCCACGCCGTCACCGCCCTCGCGGTCGTGCTGGCGGCCAGTGCCTGCTCGTCCGGGAGCGGCTCCGACGACGGCGCCTCGGGCGGCAAGAAGTCCGTCGTCGTGGCGTCGAAGAACGAGATACCCGCCATCAACCCGGCCAAGGACAACAGCTCCACCAGCATCCAGCTCGCCTGGGCCATGTGGGCTCCGCTCACCGACCTCGACCAGAAGACCGGCAAGCTGAAGTACGTGGTCGCCGACTCGGTCACCTCCAAGGACGCCAGGACCTGGACCATCAAGCTCAAGCCGGGCTGGACGTTCACCAACGGCGAGAAGCTGACCGCCAAGGCGTTCGTGGACACCTGGAACTACACGGCCTACGCCCCCCACGGCTACAAGAACAACGGCTTCTTCAGCCGCATCAAGGGCTACGACAACCTCAACCCAGCGAGCGGCAAACCCAAGAAGACAACGATGTCGGGCCTGAAGGTGATCAACGACCTCACCTTCCGGGTCACGCTCGACAAGGCCTTCTCCCCGTACCCGACGACGCTGATGTACTACGGCTCCGTCGCACTCGCCCCCGAAGTGCTCAAGGACCCCGACAGCTACGACCACAAGCCGATCGGCTACGGGCCCTACAAGCTCAAGTCCCCGTGGAAGGCCGGGCAGCCGGTCGTCATGGTCCGCAACAAGAAGTACCCCCTCAAGGGCCCGGAAGCGGACCAGCTCACCTACCGGTTCTTCTCCAACCCGGAGACCGCCTACAACGAGTTCCTCGCGGGCAACGTGGACTACACCATCGTCCCCGACACCAAGGGCGACACCTACAAGAAGGACGCCCCCGGCAAGGGTGCCGTGTCCAAGGCCGCGGTCAACATGACCTACCTCGTCCCGCCGGTCAACTCCGCCCCGTACAAGGACCCGAAGGTGCGCCGCGCTCTGTCGCTCGCCCTGGACCGCAAGGCGCTCACCAAGCTGCGCGCGGGTTCCTTTCCCGCCACCTCGTTCACCGCGCCCTCGCTGCCCGGGTACCGCGAACACACCTGTGGCGCCTGCACGTTGGACATCGCCAAGGCCAAGCAGCTGCTGAAGCAGGCGGGCGGCTTCCCGGGCACGCTGAAGATGTACTACAACAGCGACGACCCCGGGCAGCGAGTCTTCGCCGAGGCGCTGGGCAACATGTGGCGGCAGAGCCTCGGCATCAAGGTCGCCTACGTCGGCAAGCCCGCCATCGACCTCAGCGCCCTGTTCAGCAAGGGCAAGGTCGACGGCATGTACCTGGGCGGCTGGGGCCACGACTACCCGTCCATCGAGGACTGGCTCACCCCCATCGTCGGCAGCCACGGCGACGTGAACGGAGCCCGCTACAGCAACCCCGCCCTCGACAAGCTGATCGACGAGGGCAACGCGCTCGCCGACCCGGCCGCCGCCATCAAGAAGTACCAGGCCGCCGAGGACCTCGAGGCCGAACAGATGCCCATGATCCCGCTGTACCACAAGCCGGACGCCTATCTGCACGCCCCCGGGGTCGAGCCGCTCGACTCCCCGTACGCCGGACTCAATCCGGTCTGGTCGACCGTCTCCCGCTGAACTCCCCGACACCACAAGGAGATACACGATGTTCAGGTACGCGCTCCGGCGCCTGATCATCATGGTGCCGATCGGGATCATCGTGACGTTCATCGTCTACGCGATGGTGTTCGCCCTGCCCGGCGACCCCATACAGGCACTGTCCGGCGGCAAGCCGCTCGCCCCCTCGGTGATCGCGGCCAAGCGCGCCTACTACCACCTCGACGATCCGCTGTTCTCCCAGTACCTGCACTTCATGGGGAACCTGCTGCAGGGCAACCTGGGCCAGACCTTCGACGGCCAGGACATCGGCGAACAGCTCGCCCTGCGCTGGCCGGTCACCCTCCAGCTCGGACTGACCGCCCTCGCCATCCAGACCGTCTTCGGCCTGCTGTTCGGCATCTACGCCGGCTGGCGGCGCGACGGCCTCGTCGACCGGGCACTGCTCGGCGCCACCCTCGCGGTGCTCGCCGTGCCCGGCCTCGTCGTTATGTTCTTCGCCCAGTCCGTGTTCAGCGTCCAGCTCGGCTGGTTCCCGGTCTCCGGCAGCGCCGACGGCTGGCCCACCAGCTATCTGCTGCCCGCCACCGTCCTCGGCGTCCTCGGCTTCGCCGGGCTCGCCCGCATCACCCGCACCAGCCTCGCGGAGGTGGCGGGCGCCGACTTCGTGCGCACCGGCCGCGCGAAGGGACTGTCCCCGCAGCGGATCCTGTGGCGGCACGTGCTGCGCAACGCCCTGCTCCCCGTGATCACGTACATCGGGCTCGACCTGGCCGGCACGCTCGGCGGCGCGATCATCACCGAAGGCATCTACAACCTCAACGGCATCGGCCAGTTCATGTTTCGCTCGATCGGAATGAAGGAGGGCGGAGTCGTCGTCACTCTCTCCACTGTCCTGCTCATCGGCTACATGGTCGTCAACCTCATCGTCGACCTGCTCTACGGCCTCCTCGACCCGCGGGTGCGTCATGTCTAGCCCCGCCCTGGTCGTGGCGACCGAGACCGAGCCGACCGCCGAGGACGCCCCCGCGGGCGCCGCGGCCCTGCGCGAACTGCTGCGCAAGCCGCGGTTCGTCCTGTCCGGTGTGGTGATCCTCGTCATCGTCGCGATGGCGGCCTTCCCACGCCTGTTCACCTCCGCCGATCCCACCGCCTGCAACCTGCGGTACAGCAAGATCGGCCCGTCCGCGGCACACTGGTTCGGCTACGACATCCAGGGCTGCGACTACTTCGCCAACGTCATCTACGGCGCCCGCCCCTCGGTCCTGGTCAGCGTCTCCGTCAGCCTCGTCGGCTTCGTGGTGGCCTGCACCCTCGGCATGCTCGCCGGATACTTCCCCGGGTTCGTCGACGGCCTGGTCTCCCGCACCGCCGATGTCCTGTTCGCACTGCCCGGCATCGTCGCGATGATCGTCATCCTGCAGGCGTTCTCGGCCCGCTCGGTGTGGACGATCGCGTTCGTCATCGTGCTGCTCGGCTGGCCCGCCGGGATGCGCCTGATGCGCTCCACAGTGCTGTCCGTGCGCAGCCGCGAGTACGTGCTCGCCGCCCGGGTGCTCGGGGCGACCGCCCCGCACATCCTGCGCAAACACATCTTCCCGAACTCCGTCGCGCCACTGCTCTCCCTCACCACACTCTCGGTCGGTGTCGCCGTCGGCACCGAGGCCGCGCTGACGTTCCTGGGCATCGGACTGCAGCCGCCGACCATCTCCTGGGGTCTGCAGATCGCCATCGCCGCGTCCTACCGCGACGACATCCATCTGTTCGTCTTCCCCGCGCTGTTCCTGACCCTGACGGTGATGTCCTTCATGATGATGGGTGACACCGTGCGGGACGCGCTCGACCCGAAGCTGCGGAAGTGAGCACGGACATGACCGCCACCGATACCGTCGAACACACCGCCCCGCTGCTCGAAGTCACCGACCTCACCGTCGAGTTCGACACGCAGGGCGGCACCCTGCGCGCCGTCGACGAGGTCTCCTGGGCCCTGCACCGCGGCAAGACCCTCGTCGTCCTCGGCGAGTCCGGCTCCGGCAAGAGCGTCTCCACCCAGGCCATCACCGGCATCCTGGACACCCCACCAGGACGTGTCCGCGCGGGCAGCGCCCTCTTCGACGGCCAGGACCTGATCGCGATCCCCGAGAAGCAGCGCCGCCGGATCATCGGCAGCCGCATCTCGCTCGTCTTCCAGGACGCCCTGTCCGCCCTCAACCCCGTGCACACCGTCGGCCGCCAGATCGCCGAGCTGTACCAGGTGCACCGCGGCATGTCCCGCAAGGACGCCATGCGCAGGGCCGCCGACATGCTCGACCGGGTCGGCATCCCCACCGCCCGCGCACGGGTGCGCGACTACCCCCACGAGTTCTCCGGCGGCATGCGCCAGCGCGTCATGATCGCCATGGCACTCGCGCTCGGCCCCGAGGTGCTCATCGCCGACGAACCGACCACCGCGCTCGACGTCACCGTCCAGGCCCAGATCCTCGAACTCCTGGAGGAGATCCAGCAGGACAGCGACATGGGCGTCGTCCTCATCACCCACGACCTGGGCGTCGCCGCCGAGATCGCCGACGACCTCGTCATCATGTACGCGGGCCGGGTCATCGAATCGGGCCCCACCCCGCTCGTCCTCGGCGACCCGGCCCACCCCTACACCCAGGGTCTGCTGCGCTCGATGCCGTCGAGCGAAATGAAGGGCCTCGAACTGCCCGCCATCCCCGGCACCCCGCCCAACATGCTGCGCCTGCCGACCGGCTGTCCCTTCAGGCCGCGCTGCCCCAAGGCGATCGATCTGTGCGCCACCGAGCGCCCCGCGCTGCGCGCCCTGTCGAGCGGCGGCCCCCGCAAGACCGCCTGCCACCTCGCGGACACCCTCGACACCACCGAGACCCCCTCACTGGCCGGAGGCGCCTCATGAGCGACGTACTCCTCCAGGCGACCGGCCTGGCGAAGCACTACGACACCGCGCCCCGGCTGCGGCCCGGACGCGCCAAGTCCCTGGTCCGCGCCGTCGACGGAGTCGACCTCGAACTGCGCAAGGGCGAATCCCTCGGCATCGTCGGCGAGTCCGGCTGCGGCAAGTCGACCCTGCTGCGGCTGCTGTGCGCGCTGGAACGGCCCACCGCGGGCAGCCTCACCTTCGACGGCCAGGACGTCGGCCGGCTGCGCGGCGCCGCACTGCGCCGCTGGCGCCGCCGCGTCCAGGTGGTGTTCCAGGACCCGTACGCCTCGCTCAACCCGCGCATGCGCGTACGCGACATCATCGGGGAGGGGTACGACATCCATCCCGATGCCATCCCGAAGCAGGGGCGCCGCCGCCGGGTCGAGGAACTCCTCGAACTGGTGGGCCTGGAGCCCGCACACGCCGACCGCTTCCCGCACCAGTTCTCCGGCGGCCAGCGCCAGCGCATCGGCATCGCCCGGGGCATCGCCCTCGGCCCCGACGTCCTCCTGTGCGACGAACCCGTCTCGGCCCTCGACCTGTCCGTACAGGCCCAGGTGGTGAACCTGCTGCTGCGCCTGCAACGGGAGTTGGGCCTCAGCCTGGTCTTCGTCTCCCACGACCTCGGCGTCGTACGCCATGTCTCCGACCGGATCGCGGTCATGTACCTGGGCAAGGTGGCCGAGTACGCGGACGCCTCCCGCCTCTACGAACGTCCCGGCCACCCCTACACCCAGGCCCTGCTGTCCGCCGAGCCGTCCCTCGACCGGATCCGCAATCCCGACGCTCCGCGCCGCCGCCGCATCGTCCTCGCAGGTGACCCGCCTTCTCCGGTGAACCCGCCTTCGGGGTGCCGGTTCCACACACGGTGTCCGGTGGTGCGGGACGTGTGCCGACAGGTGGAGCCGGAACTGGCGCAAGTGGACGGCCGATTGACGGCATGTCATTTCGCGGGGGAGCTGCTCGGGGCGGACGACGGGGTGGTGAACGCGTCCGGCGCCGGGCGTGAGGGGTGACGCATCGTCCGCGCCGCCGGCCCCCGGCTCCTCCGAACCGCGCCTGCTCCCCACTGGTGACGGCCCCCTCTCCATCGCCCTGTCCGCGAACGGCCGTACCGCCCACGTCCTGGACAAGTCGGCCACCGGGCCAGGCGGCGAGGACCATGTCACCCGGATCGACGTGGCCCGCTGACCTGGGTCAGCTCATGTCGGACTCGATGCGGTCGACCGCGTCCTTGGCCTCCTTGAGGCCCACGCCGGTCGCCTCGCGGTAGGCCTTGATGGCCGGGATCTTCTTGCCGTCCCGCAACAGGCCCCGTACGCCGTCGAGTCCAGGGACGAGTGTGTCGGTCTCGATGCCCAGGTGCTCGGCCACGAGGTCCAGCTTCCGCTCGATGCGGGCGGACCTGCGGTCGGCGCGGTCGACCTTGCGCTCGATGGTGCCGACCGCGATGAGTACACCGACGAGGAGGAGGAGTATTGCTGCGATGTCCATGGGCGGTGATCCTAAGCGATGTGGGTGTCGTGTACGGGCCGCCTGCCGGTCGTCGCCCACCGCGTCGAGCGTGTCGCCGAGGACGGCCGGCCGCACACCAATGGAGCCTGAGACCATGACCGATCCGACCCAGGACCCCCGCTTCCTCCGGGACCCCTACCCGGCCTATGCGGCCATGCGGGCCACCTGTCCGGTCCAGCCCGTACCGGCGGCAGGTCCCGGCGGCCGCACCAACTACGTGGTCACCGGCTACGCGGAAGCCAGGGAAGCCCTCCACGACCCCCGGCTCTCGAAGGACACGGCCGTCTTCTTCGCGGGCAAGGGATCGCGTCGGCGCCTGCACCCCGCGGTCGCCCACACCATGCTCGCCAGCGACCCACCCCAGCACACCCGGCTTCGTAAACTGGTGACGAAGGCGTTCACGACCGGGGCCGTCGCCCGGCTGCGACCGTTCATCGCCCGCGTCACCGAGGACTTGCTGGATCAGTGGCACGTCGGTGAGCCCTTCGACTTCGTGGCCGGCCTGGCGGTGCCGCTCCCGGTCGTCGTGATCTGCGAACTGCTCGGAGTCCCGCCGGCCGACCGGCCCGACGTCCAGCGCTGGTCCGCGGAGCTGTTCGCGGCGGGGGAGCCCGATGTCATCGACGCGGCCTCGCACGCGATGGCGGAGTACATGACGGACCTGATCGCCGCCAAGCGCGGCGATACCGGCGGCTCCCTCCTGGACCAGCTCATCGCCGCTCGCGACGGAGAAGACCGGCTGAGTGAACCTGAACTCGTGTCCCTGGCCGTCCTGTTGCTCGTGGCCGGACACGAAACCACGACCCACGCCCTCGGCAACGCACTCCTGGCGTTGCTGCGGCATCCGGCCCAACTGGACCGCCTGCGGCGCGACCCGAACGACATCCCCGATGCCCTGGACGAACTCCTGCGCTTCGACTCCGCGGTGAGCACGTCCACCTTCCGGTTCACCACGGAGGACGTCACGCTCGGCGGTACCGAGATCCCCGCAGGCGTCCCGGTGTTGGTCGCCCTCGGAGCGGCCAACCGGGACCCGTTGCGGTTCCCGGTGCCGGACGAGCTGGATCTGGACCGGGATGCCGCCGCACACCTCGCCTTCGGCCACGGCATCCACCGCTGTGTCGGAGCACCCCTGGCCAAGGCGGAGATGGAGATCGTGCTGCGAGCCGTTTCGGCGCGCTTCCCGGCGCTCCATCTGGCGGTGCCGGCAGACGAGTTGGTGTGGCGAAGGACCCGTCTTGTGCGGGGTCTATCGTCGCTTCCCGTCGTGGCTGCGGAGACGTAGCTCGGCGCCATCGATGAGCCGCACCGTCGATGTGTCCGCGCCACCGAATAAGAGGTCGTGCGGTTCTGCCCACTCCAGTAAGGTCGGGATCTTCAGGCGGCGGAGGTCGCTCTGGAGTCCTTGAAGGTACGGGTCACCGTCATGCATCCAGCCGACCACCCTGCTCGCCGCAGACTCGACGCCGCTCTGTCCGATCTCGCCACGGTCTTCCACGGGATGACCGCACGTCCGGACGAGGCCAACTGTGAGTGTCACTGGGGGAGCGCGGAGGAGCTGTCCCTCCTCAAGACGCCCGACGTGGAGCTGGACCCGGACCTCCTGCGCCGCACCTGGCAGGCCATCGACTGGACGGATCACGGGGCGGTGCTGCGCCGCGTCCTGCCGCAGTTCGCTGCTGCCTTGGTGGCCGGTCGCGTCGATCCGCTGTTCGGGCTGGAGGAGGCAGGGGATTCCTTCGCCCGTGGCCGCTGGCAGCGGTGGCCCGATGAGCAGGCCGGTGCGGTACGCGAATTTCTGCACGCCTGGTGGGCGCAGAGCCTCACGGACCCGACCGCGGCCGTCCCGGCGCACCAGGTGATGGCCATGTGCGCCGAGGCGTCCGGCACGGTCGCGCCCTGGCTCGCCGACTGGGAGCAGCAGCCGGGCCACCTCAGTGACCAGCGGCTCGTGGAGGCAGCGGAGGAGTGGGAGTACGAGCTCCTCGGCGACCAACTCCCTTGGTTCGTCAACTGGTACGAGAACGACGAGGAGCAGATGAGCGCCGAACTGGCGGCCTGGCTCCACGGCCACGCCGCGCCGCGGCTCCGAGCCTCTGGTGCCTCGCCGGAACTGCAACGTCGGATAGGGCTGCTCGCCCTCACCGGCGAGGAGCGCTGGACGCATCCGCACTGGCCGGGGCATCGCTACTGACGTTCGGCGGTGCGTGGCGGACGGCGGGCTGGCCTCTTACGGGCGGGCCCGCCATGGCCCGACCACGACCGAACACCCATCAGTCCGGTGACAACGGAACGCCCACCAGCCCGGTGACCTCAGGCCCGTGACATCAACTCAGTGACATACGCATCCAACCGCCCCTCCACCACCCGCGTCGTCAGCTCCGTCCTCCCCGCCTCCCGCCACGGCCGCGCCACCACGTGCACCTCTTCCGAGAACGCGAGCGCGTCCCGCACCCGCCAGTACAGCCGCGCGCCCGCGTCGTCGGCGAGTGCCCCGCCGGCGTCCTCGTACGCGTCGGCGAACCGCTGGCCCCACTCCGGTCCGTGCAGCAACGCGAGGTTGGTGCAGCAGTGCGCCACGTCGAGGTCCGTCGGGCCCCAGGAGGCCCCGGCCCAGTCGACGACGCCGGTGATCCGGGTCGGCGGAGCGTCGAACAGTACGTTGCCGGGGTGGAGGTCCCGGTGCAGGAAGCGCCCTTCGTAGGGCGGCGCGGGCGCACGGATGATGTCGATCGCCGCGGCCCACGCGGCGGAGTCGGCTCCCTCGGGAACCACGATGGTGTCGGCGGTGCTCAACGCCTCGTATTTCGGGGGCTGTTCATCGGGATGCACCGCATGAATGGCCACGAGCTGACGCGCCATCAGCCGGACCCGCGTCTCCAGCCTTTCGTCGCCGAGGAACGTACGACCCGGCAGATGTGTCATCAGGAGCGAGGGATACTCGCAGTGCGCCGCGGTCGGGTCGGCAGCGATCAGCCCAGGAGCCGTTACGTCGCTCGCCCCCGCGAGCAAGGCCAGCGCGCCGGCCTCCCTGTCCAGCGCGTCCTCGGCGCGATCCACGAAGAACGGATCCACGTAACTGCGCAGCACCAGCTCACGGGTGCCTCCGCCCCGCACGGCGACGGTCAGCCTCCGCATCTCGGCGGTGACACCACCGTGCAACGCCTCGACGCGAGCGACCCGTTCCCCGGCCTCAAGGAACCGCTCCACCCACGCAGACGTCGACGGCCGGACGGTGGCCGATTCATCGGCTGTCTCATCGTGATCGATCACCGGGCCAGCGCATCATCCGGGCGGCGGGACGCACAAGTGGATTTCGCACGGGGCGCGTCGAGGGCTCGTCCGGCCCGTCGAACGTCGTGCGAAAGGTATTGACGCCGGTTTCGGCCGTATGAACTATGGCCTGACTACGTAGTCATGCCCACAGGTCAACCACCGGAGGGCGCATGCCGACGACCATGACCGACGTGGCCCGTGCCGCCGGTGTCTCGCAGAAGACGGTGTCCCGCGTCGTCAACGGTGAGCAGTACGTGAGCGCGGAGATCCGCGAGCGCGTGCACCGGGCCATCCGCGACCTCGACTTCCGTCCCAACAACACGGCCCGCGCGCTGCTCCGGGGAAAGCACCGCCGCATCGGTGTGATCTCGCTCGGCAGCGCACACTACGGACCCACGACCCTCCTCATGGCGCTGGAACGGGCCATGCAGCGGGTCGGCTACGCGTTCGCCCTGGCCGGTACCCGCGACGGCCGGGACCGGAGCCTCGCCGCTGCTGTCGCCTCGTTGCTGGCCGAGGGGGTCGACGGCATCGTGCTGTCGGAGCCCGTGGACGACGGTTCGCCACTCCGGTTCCGCTGCGACGTGCCGATGGTGAGCCTGGGCGAACCCGTCGAACTGTCCGGCGCCGCGAGCGCCGTGGTCAGCGCCGACGGTGTGGCCGACGCCCGAGCCGCCACGGAGCACCTGCTCACCCTCGGGCATCGAACCGTCCGGCACATCCCCGGCCCCGACAACTGGTTCAGCGCCCGCGACCGCGAGCGGGGCTGGCGTGCGGCGCTGGCGGCGGCCGGCGTCGTGGCGCCACCGCTCGCCGCCGCGGGGGACTGGACCCCGGCCTCCGGCTACCGTGCGGCCCGACGCCTGGCCCGCGACCCCGATGTCACCGCCGTCTTCGCCGCCAACGACGAGATGGCACTCGGCGCCCTGCGTGCCTTCACCGAGGCCGGGCGCCGCGTACCGCAGGACGTCAGTGTCGTCGGTTTCGACGACACTCCCGCGGCCGCGTACCTCACCCCGCCGCTGACCACCGTCCGCCAGGACTTCGAGACCGTCGCGACCCGCGCCGTCGAGGTCCTGACAGCCATGATCGAGGGCAAGCCCCACCCGGCTGAACATCCCGAACTGGCCAGTGAGTTGGTGGTACGAGAATCCACCGCACCACGACCTCGCACCTGACCACATAGCCGTACCGGCAGGCCGGAACACCCACCGGTCAGCCCCGCCCTGCCCACATGCATCTCCACGGCCCCGGCCCCACTCCGCACCACGTGAGGAGTCACGTGTGTTCACCCCGAGCCGCCACCTCCACCCCTCGCCCACCCGACCCCCGTCCCGCCGCGCCCTGCTCCGCGGCGCCGCCGGGCTCGGTGCCACCGCCGCCCTCACCGCCTGCGGGCAGGGTGCCACCACGCCGCGTACATCCGGCGACGTCACCCTCGCCCTGTGGACCCACGACCAGAACTACGAGGACTTCTTCACCCGCTCGATCCCGGCCGCCAACCGGCTCACCGACTTCGCGTACCACCTGAGCACCACGCGGGCGGGCGCGCCCGACCTTGTCACCAAGCTGCTCGCCCAGGCCGTCGCCGAGCGTGGCGTGCCGGACATGGTCGGCTTCGAGATGAGCGCCTTTCCGCGGATGCTGCGCGGTGACATCGCCGAGCGGCTGCTGCGCGACCTCGGCGAGGACGTGGCGAGGACGCCGGGCCTGAAGGAGGATCTGCTGCCCGCGCGCACCGCCCCGTTCAGCAAGGACGGCAAGCTCTACGGACTGGACTCCGACACCCCGCTGATCGTGCACTACTACCGCAGGGACCTCTTCGAGAAGTACGGGCTGCCGGCCGGGGCCGACACCTGGGAGGAGTTCGCCCGGATCGGCGAACGAGCCCACCGCGAACACGGTGTCGCGCTCAACGCCGTCGTCACCGGGCCCGACGTCAACCAGGTCGTCCAGTCCTTCCAAATGCTGTTCAACCAGCGCGGCGGCGGCCTCTTCGACAAGGACCAGCGACTCACCCTCGACTCGCACGAGGCAGTGGAGGCACTGGAGTTCATCTGCCGCGGTCTGCGCGCCGGCTTCATCACCCCTGTCTCCGACTACTTCGGCGGCCCGATGCAGGCCGCGCTCAAGCAGGGCAAGGTGATCGGCGTCCTCATGGCGACCTGGTTCAAGATCTACGGACTGATGCCCAACGTGCCCGAACAGAAAGGGAGATGGGGCATGGCGGCCCCGCCCCGGTTCGCCGCGGGCGGCCACGCCACCGCCACCACGGGAGGCACCGGATTCGGCGTGCTGCGGGGCAAGCCCAACACCCTCGCCGCCGCCGAGTTCCTGCGCAGCACCTACCTCACCCACGAGGCGCAGGTCAGACGCTTCCACGACCTCGGCTATCTGCCCACCCGCGCCTCCGTCTACCGGGACAAGGCCCTGCTGCGCACCACGGACGCGTACCTCGGCGGGCAGCGCCCGTTCGATGTCTACACCGCGCTCCTCGACGACGTACCCCGTGTGTACGTCAGCCCCGATCAGTCGATCCTCAACGACGTGCTCGCCGGCTGCCTGCTCGGCGCCTACCGAGGTGATCTCACTCCCCGTGCCGCCATCCGCAAGGCGGCAGCGGACTTCCGCGACCAGGCGGGGAGGTAGCCATGACATCGACATCGACATCGACATCGCTGCGCGCCCGCCCGGCGCGCTCGGGTGCCACCGCCCCGGTCGACACCAGGGCCCGCCGCGCGGCCCTGCACCCGTACCTGTTCATCGCCCCCTTCTACGTGCTCTACGTGCTGTTCATGCTGGTGCCCATCGCGGTGGCGCTCTGGCTCAGCCTGTGCGAGTGGGTCGGGCTCGGCGCCCCGCACTGGGTGGGCCCGCGCAACTACGCACACCTGCTGACGGACGCGAGCTTCCACCGGGCGCTCGGCAACACCGGGATCTACGTCCTGGTCAGTCTGCTGGTCATCGTGCCCGCCGCGCTCTTCGTCGCCCAGGCCATCAACGCCCGCGGGGTACGCGCCCGCGACCTGTGGCGGACCGCGTACTTCGTGCCGATCGTGGTGTCACCGATCGTCGTCGCCCTGATCTTCGGGCTGATCTTCGACCGGCAGTTCGGCCTGCTCAATTCGGTACTGCGGGCCCTGTTCGGCACCGGCTCCGTGGACTGGCTGGGCGATCCGACGCTGTCGAAGGTCGCCATCTCCCTTGTCATGGTGTGGCGTTGGACCGGCTACCTCACCATCTTCTTCCTCGCCGGACTGCAGAACGTGCCGCGCGAGCTGTACGAGGCCGCATCCATCGACGGCGCCGGGCCGGTGCGCACCTTCTTCACGGTCACCCTGCCCGCGCTGAAACCGGTGGCCGCGTTCGTCGCGGTGACCTCCTTCATCGGGGCCGCGCAGATCTTCGACGAGCCGTATCTGCTCACCGGCGGCGGACCGGCCGAAGCGACCTTGTCCGTCGCCATGTTCATCTACCGGGCGGCCTTCGAGCGCCAGCAGTTCGGCTACGCGGCCGCCGCAGGAGTCGTGCTGTTCGTCGTCGTCTTCACCCTCAGCCGGCTCTTCAACCGACTGCTCGGCATCGGGAGGACCCAGTGAACGTCACGATGCTGCGCCGCCCGCTCCTGTACACCACCCTCGGCGTGCTGCTGCTCGCCTTCACGGCGCCGCTGCTGTGGGCACTCAGCGGCTCCCTCAAACGGCGTGGCGACATCTTCGGCTACCCGCCCAAGCTCGTCCCGTCGCCCGCGACCCTCGCCAACTTCCGTTCGCTGCTGGCCGAGCAGCCCTTCGGCCGCTGGTTCCTGATGAGCGCCGTGGTCGCGCTGCTCGCCACTGTGGTGTCGGTGTTCGTGTGCGCCCTGGCCGGATACGGCTTCGCCAAGTTCCGCTTTGCCGGGAAACGGTTCCTGTTCGGCGTGATGTTCAGTTCCCTGTCGATCCCGTTCGCGGTGATCCTCGTGCCGCTGTTCGTGATCCTCGTGAAGTCCGGGCTCGGCAGTCCGTGGTTCGCGCTGATCGTCCCGTGGGTGGCGCCCGCCTTCGGAATCTTCATGATGCAGCAGTACATCGTGCAGAGCGTCCCGGACGAGATCCTGGAGGCCGCCCGCATCGACGGCGCGAGCGAGTTCGGGATCTTCCGGCGCGTGGTGCTGCCACTGCTGCGACCCTCGCTCGGAGCCCTCGGCGTCTGGCAGTTCCTGCAGAGCTACAACAGTTTCCTGTGGCCGCTCGTCCTGGTCTCCGACAGCTCCCAGTACACCCTCCCGCTCGGCCTGCAGACCCTTTTCCGCGCCGAGAACCGGCAGTACGACCTCGTCCTCGCCGGATCCGTGCTCGCGGTGTTCCCCGCCGTCCTCGTCTTCGTCCTCCTGCGCAAGCAACTCCTGGAGGGCCTGTCCACGGGCGCGGTCAAGGGCTGACGGCGCCACCTGTCCGCATCCTCAACTCCCTTATAGGAGAAGCATGTTCGACCTCCCGGACCGCGTCCTGTTCGGTGCCGCCTACTACCACGAGTACCAGCCGCACGACCGGCTCAAGGACGACCTCGACCAGATGGCCGAGGCCCGTTTCACCGTCATCCGGGTCGGCGAGTCCGTCTGGTCGACCTGGGAGCCCGACAACGGCCGCTTCGATCTCGACTGGCTGCGGCCCGTCCTCGACGGCGCGCACGAGCGCGGCATCTCCGTCGTCCTCGGCACCCCGACGTACGCCGTGCCGCCGTGGCTCGCCCGCCTCTACCCGGAGATCGCGGGGGAGCGCAGGACGGGGCAGCGGATCGGCTGGGGTGCCCGCCAGGAGGTCGACTTCACCCACCCCGCGTTCCGCTTCCACGCCGAGCGCGTCATCCGAAAGATCATCGGACGCTACGCCTCCCACCCGGCCGTCACCGGCTTCCAGGTCGACAACGAACCGGGAAACGAACTCCTGCACAACCACGGCGTCTTCCAACAGTTCACCGACCGGCTGCGCGCCCAGTACGGCGACGTGGAGACGCTGAACCGGGAGTGGGGCCTGGTGTACTGGTCGCACCGGCTCGCCACCTGGGCCGATCTGTGGACCCCCGACAACAACGCCCAGCCCCAGTACGACCTGGCCTGGCGCCGCTTCCAGGCCGACCTCACCACCGAATTCATCGGCTGGCAGGCCGACATCGTGCGCGAGTACGCGCGGCCCGACCAGTTCGTCACCACCTGCATCTCCTACGAACGCCCCGGCGTCGAGGACGATCAACTGACGCGTGGCCTCGACGTCACCGCGGGCAACCCCTACTACGCGATGCAGGACGGCCTCACCCACCCAGAAGTGTCGCAGTCCGCGCAGAACTGGACCACTTCTGGCACCTGGGCCCTGTACCGCAGCGCGGACCGGATGTACTCCTCGCGACAGGAACCCTTCCTCGTCACCGAGACCAACGCGCAGGCCATCGGCGGGAGTCACCACAACCAGCCCGCGTACGACGGCCAGTACCGGCAGGCCGCCTGGGCGCTGATCTCACGTGGCGCCTCGATGATCGAGTACTGGCACTGGCACACGCTGCACTTCGGCACCGAGACCTACTGGGGCGGCGTCCTGCCCCACAACGGCCGCCCAGGCCGCGTCTACCGAGAACTCGCCGCACTGGGGGCCGAGTTGGAGACGGCGGGCGACCTGGTGGCGGGGCTCACCCCGGACGCCGACGTCGCCTTCCTCTACGCGGGCCCCAGCAAGTGGGCGCTGCGGGCCCAGCCCCCGCTGGCCCGCGCGGACGGGGGAGCGGACCCGAACGCGTACCAGACCATCTTCGACGCCTTCTACCGCGGCGCCTTCGACGCGGGCCTCCAGGCGCGAGTGCTGCACCCGGGCCAACTCCCGGCCGCGGCCGCCGACCTGCCACCGGTGCTCGTCGCCCCCGCCTACTACGCGGCCGACGAGGCCACCCTCGACCTCCTCACCACCTACGCCGAGCAGGGCGGCCACCTGATCATCGGCCCGCGCACCGCGTACGCCGACCACGAGGCCCGCGCGCGCACGGACAACCAGCCCGCGCGCCTCGCCGAGGCCGCCGGGGTGACCTACGACGAGTTCAGCAATCTGACGACACCGCTCACGGTCCACGGCACGGAGGCCTTCCCGCTGCCGACGGAGGCGCGTGCGCTGCACTGGGCGGACGGCCTGACCTCGACGGGCGCACAGCCCCTGGCCTCCTACGAGCACCCGCACTTCGGCCGCTGGCCGGCCGTCACCACCCACCCGTGCGGGGACGGTCGCATCACCTACGTGGGCACGGTGCCGGACCCGGTGCTGGGGCGCTCCCTGTTCCGCTGGTCCGTGCCGCAGACGGACTGGGAACCGGAGGCCCCCAGCGTCACCGCCACGTCGGCCACCTCCCGTGACGGCCGCCGGGTCCGCTTCCTGCACAACTGGTCATGGGAGCCGCGGTCGTTCACGGTGCCGGAGACCGCGCGCGATGTCCTGACGGGCGCCGTCCACGAACCCGGGGATGACATCGCGCTGGGCCCCTGGGACGTCCGCGTTCTTGAGGAAACGCCTCGCTGAGGGCCAACTCGCCGGGTCCGGCCGGACCCGGCGACGCCACCGGACGTGGCGGTCACCCCGCCGCGAGCCGCCCCTCCCCATACGCGACCTCCCCGCCGACCACCGTCGCCACGACCCCCACATCCCGGATGCGCTCGGGAGCGACCCCCAGCAGGTCGTCGTCGAGGACCGTGAAGTCGGCGAGCATGCCGCGGCGCAGGGTCCCCTTGATGTGCTCCTCGTGCACGGCGTGGGCCGAGCCCACCGTGTAGGCGTGCAGGGCCTGTTCGGCGGTGACCGCCTCGTGCGGGGCGATGGGGGCGCCGGAGGCGGTGCGCCGGTTGACCATGTCGTGGATGCTCAGGATGGGCGAGGCCGCGACGACCGGCGCGTCCGTTGCGCGACGCCGTGCAGGTCGCCACCGGTCACCCGTGGCACGGCCGCACGAACGTTCCGCTGGCCGACCTCGCCACCGAACCGCTCATCCTCATGACCCGCTCCAACGCCGCCCGCCTGGTCGTCGACGAGGCGTTCACCCGGGCCGGCGTCGTCCCCGCCGCGGTCACCGAGACCGGCTCCTCGGTGTTCGACCACCCTCGATTCGACCTGACAGCACTCGTCGTGAACGCACTGGAGGACGCACTCACCGTCCCCCTGTACGCCGGCTGGGACCGTTCGCACTACGCCTGCGAAGCGATCCGTTCCTACGTGGAGGGGCTACGGGCGTACTGCGAGGAGCGGCTTGAGGTGTTTCCGGGGATGGTGACGCCGTAGCGCGCACCGACGCGCGAGCGGGGCGCGGCCCTCGGCGATCGAGGAACCGCGCCCCGCCACCTCACTTCCCGGCCACCGAAGGCGGCGCCGCGTTCGCGCCCCAACTCGTCGGCTTGTCCGAGAGCTTGATGCCGATCGTGCCCGCGCCGAGCAGGTCCTTGTGGGAGAGCCAGCTCTGGCGCAGCGGGGTGCCCTTGCCCGTGGTCACGGACGAGACGTACTGCAGCTTCGACGCGTCCGCGCCCGGTGCCTCGATACTGATCCCGCGGCCGTGTGCCGGGCGGATCTCGACCTTGTCGAACATCGGGGCCGACAGGACGTACTTGGCCGAGCCGGGCTGGACCTCGAAGACACCGGCCATGGCGAAGACGAGCAGCGACGACGTGGCGCCGAGGTCGTCGTTGCCGGGCATGCCGTACGGGTCGTCGGTGAAGAGCGTCCGCATGGCCCGCAGCACCGAGGAGGTCTTCCATGGGGTGTCGGTCCACGCGTACATCCACGGAGCGTGGAAGTCGGGCTCGTTGTTCGGGTTGAACGCGAAGTTGTTGTGGTAGTCGTACGCGCCGGTCACCCAGGAGTCCTTGGCGGCCTTCGCCGGGTCGCTGAGCACGGTCGGCATGTCGAAGAACTTGTCGAGCCGCTGCTCGGCGGCCTTCTTGCCGCCCATCAGGCCGTAGAGGGCCTGCGGGTCCTGCTGCGCGAGCCACTGGTACTGCCAGGCCGTGCCCTCGTGGAAGGCGCCGGACTGGGTCGGGTCGCTGTCACCTGCGACGCTGCCGTCCGCGTTCTTCGTCACGGGGAACCCGGTGAAGCCCTGCGAAGTGACCTTGGAGTCCCACAGCTTGGCGAAGTTTCCGCAGCGCGAGGCGAGCGTCGCGGCCTTGTCCTTGTGACCGAGTCCTTCGGCCATCGTGGACAGCGCGCAGTCGCCGAGCGCGTACTCGAGCGTGGCCGAGCCGGCCTGGCGGCTGTCGCCGTACTTGTAACCGGGCAGGTCCTGGTAACCGACGAAGCCGTTCTTGACGTACGTCGGGTTGCCGTCGCGGCCACGGAAGGTCGACTGGTCGGCCGGCACCTCGTTGACGTTCTTCCAGAGCGCGTCGAAGAGCTCGCGCGAGGTGTGGTCGTCGAGCAGACCGCGGTTGTAGAGGTCGACGATGAACGGGGTGACGGGGTCGCCGCTCATCACGTTCGTCTCACTGTTGCCGAGGCCCCAGCGCGGCAGCCAGCCACCGTCCTTGTAGACACGCAGCAGGGACTTTGCCATGTCCGCGGCCTTGTCCGGGTGCAGCAGTGCGACCAGTTGGTTCTGCGAGCGGTAGGTGTCCCACAGCGAGAACATCTGGTAGTACGGGGAATCCCCGCGATGCACCTTGTCGTCGAATCCTCGGTAGCGGTTGTCGACGTCGGAGCCGATCGACGGGTGCAGCAGCGAGCGGTACAGGGCGCTGTAGTACGTGCGCTGGTCGGCCTTGGAACCACCGGCGACGCGCATCCGGTTCAGCTCGCCCTTCCAGGCGTCGTGCGCGCCGGAGCGGGCCCGGTCGAACGAACTCGGCTGCTCGGCACCGCGGTTGAGGCGCGCACCGTCGACCGAGGTGTACGAGAGTCCCACCGAGGAGCCGACCTTGTCGCCCTTGGCCGGGTCGAACGACAGCCAGGCGCCCGCGCGCTTGTCGCCCCGCGAGGCCTCACGCTGGTTCGGGGTGAGGGTGCCGTCGCTCCACGTGCCGAACTTCGAGAACGTCCGGTCGAACTTGGCGCTGAAGTAGACCCGGTAGCGCTCCTTGCCGGTCTCCCCGCAGAAGTTGCCGCCCTGCACCCACCCTTCGACGGTGTTGTCGCCGACGACCTTGATGTCTCCGGCGTAGGTGCTGCCGTTGCTCTCCCCGGCCTCGATGAGGACGTTCTCCGCGCCCGAACCGCTGGGGAAGGTGTACCGGTGCTGACCGGTCCGCTTCGTCGCCGACAGCTCGGCCTTGATGCCGTTGTCGAACTTCACGCCGTAGTAGCCCGGCGACCGGGTCTCGTTGTCATGGCTGAACTTCGCGCCGTACTGCGCCGGATCGGACGAGGTCACCGCGCCCGTGGTCGGCATGAACCGGATATTGCCCATCGTCTGGCAGCCGACCCCCGAGAGGTGTGTGTGGCTGAAGCCGAGGATGGTGTCCTGCGCGTAGTCGTACGAGGCGTACTTGTTCAGCTGCGTGTCGGGGCTCAGCTGGACCATGCCGAAGGGCGTGGTCGCGCCGGGGAACGTGGTCCCGTCACCGTTGTTGCCGATCGAGGTGTCGACCAGGCTGGTCGGGTCGGCGGCGAAGCCGGGCCCCGCTTCCTTGGCACTCGCGACGCCGGGCGTGAGGGACGCGGCGGCCACGGTGGTGACGATGAACGCGGCGGTGACGGTGCGTATCAGCGACCTGAAAGCTCTCGGCGGTGTGAGGGATCTCGGCGCGTTCGGTGAGTTCGGTGATGGCGACGCTCTCATCGCGATCCTCTCCTTAGACAACGTTGTCGGTGCGGTTCCTGTCGATCTTTGTCTTGGGGGAGGGGATTCGTCAATGGATGAGGGTGCAGGGGCTGTTGAGGTGGGCGGGGGGAGGTCCTAGCTCTGGCTGTCGGAGAACAGCAGCTTGGTCAGCGACCGGAACACGTCCTCCGGGTCCCGCCCGTCCACCGGGTCGCGCAGGTTCTCGCTCAGCAGGAGCGTGGTGAAGCCGTGGGCGAGTGACCAGGCGGCGATGCCCGCGAGTCGGGCGTCGTCGCCTCGACCGCTCTCCGGTACCGCGGCGACGCCGGAGCGCAGTTCGGCTCCCGCACGGGCGCGGGCGGCGAGCAGGGTGGGGTCGTCGGTGCGCAGCAGGTCCGGTTGGAACATGACCTGGAAGTGCGCGGGGTGCTGGATGCCGAACCGGAGGTAGCGCACCCCGCGTTCGCGCAGCTCCGCCGCCTCGGCCAGGGCGTCCGCCAGCAGTGCGAAGCCCTCCGCGGCGATCGCGGTGAGCAGGCCCGTGCGGTCCTTGAAGTGGTGGGCGGGGGCCGCGTGCGAGACGCCGGCGCGACGGGCGAGGTCGCGCAGGCTCAGGGCGCCAGGCCCCTCGGCGGCGATGACGTCCAGGGCCGCCGCCAGGATGGCGCGGCGCAGGTCCCCGTGATGGTACGAGCTGCTCTTGGCGGTGGGCATGGTCAGCAGGCTACGCCGAATCTAGGCATTGACAAGTTTGGGCGCGGCGAGGAATCTAGTCACTGTCAAGTTCGACTGTGCGGGTCACTGGGGACTGGGGAGAGCGTTATGTCGGCACAGAGCGTGGATCGGATCGATCTCGGCCGTGTACGTCAGCTGTGGCACCTGCTGGAGCCGCTGCACGCGGTGGCCTACTTCGCCCCGGAATCCTTCGAGGAGTCGGGCCGGCTCGGCATCGAACCCGGCCGCTGGCCCACCTACTTCGCCTGGCGGGCCGCGCCGCTCGGGCCGGTCGGGAGCGAGCAGGTGACGTCCGCGTTCTACAGCTTCAGCCCGGAGACGGTCGGGCAGCACATCCCCTCCGTGTGGGACGTCGCGGCCCCCGGGGACGTTCTGGCCGCCCGCCTTCGCGCCGTCGACCGGGCCTACCGTTCGCTCTTCGGTGACGGTGACAGTGACGGTGACGGTGTCGAAAGCCCGGAGCTCGCCGAGGCCGCCGCCCTGGCCCGCCGCGTCGCGGAGGCCGCCGTGCACGCGGGCCGGCCACTGGCCGCCGCCAACGCCGCGCAGCCCTGGCCCGCCGCGCCGCACCTGGTGCTCTGGCAGGCCGCGACGATCCTGCGCGAGCACCGCGGGGACGGCCACCTCGCGGCGCTGATGGTCGCGGGACTCGACCCGGTGGAGTCGCTGGTGTCGTTCGCGGCGATCGGGGCGGCGCCCGAGGAGACCTTCGCCAGCCGCGGCTGGAGTGAGAAGGAATGGTCCGCCGCGCGTGAACGGCTCGTCGAGCGCGGCCTGTTGGAGACGGACGGTACGGCGACCGAGGCGGGACGTGCCCTGCGCGCCACGGTCGAGCGTCACACGGACGAGCTGGCGGCAGCGCCCTGGCAGGCGTTGGGCGCGTCCGACCTGGACCGGTTCGGCGACCTGCTGGGGGAGTACTGGGTCGCGGTCCTCGGGTCGGGTCTGCTGCCGGGCACGAACACGTTGGGGATCGGGAAGGTGTGACGGGGTGGAACGAGCCGCCTGCCGTGACAAGGAGAGCGCCGGTCGTCGACAAGGAGGGCGCCGGTCGTCCCGGAGCGGCCGGCCGCGGGGGTGTTGTCAGCCGTCGCCCTCGGCATGATCCCCGGCGGCCTCGCCTGGGGCCCGGTGTCCGAATCGGGCGGCGGGTCGCTCGTACTCCCGCCACTCACGGGCCACTTGGTGGGAGAGGACGACCATCACGTCGTCGCCCAGCTCCTCCGAGAGGATCTCCCCGGCGCGCAGTTCGTGTGCCGGGTCGACGTAGCTGAACAGGAACGACACCGCGACGGCCGCGAAGCCCTCGGCGCGGGCCCGCCGGGCGGCGGCGCGTACGGCCTCCTCGTCGAGCGGTTCGAGCTCGGTGCCGCGCGAGTCGAGGCGGCCGCCCGCCTCCGCGGTGTCCGCGGCGTCGACCAGTGGGGTCGGCTTGCGGTAGTGGAGGTCGAACATGCGGTCGCGGTTGCCCCGGGCGATGCGGTACACGTCCCGCATCCCGGCCGAGGCGAGCAGCAGGACGCGGGCGCCCTTGCGTTCGAGCAGGGCGTTGAGGCCCTGTGTGGTGCCGTGCACGAAGAACGAGATGTCACCCGGTTCGTCGACGGCCCTGCCCAGCGAGGCGAACACGCCCTCGGCCAGGTCTCCCGGCGTCGTCGGTGCCTTCGCTGCGAGATAGGTGCCGCGCGTCTCGTCGTACGCGACGACGTCGGTGAAGGTGCCACCGATGTCCATGGCCACCCGGTACGTCATGCCGCCTCCCGGCTTGTGTCAAGGGATGAGCGGACGCTATCGGCGGGCGTCGGCGGCGACGTGTGCGCGCTGCACGGATTCGACGGCGGCACCGTGCGCGGCGCACGGTTCAGTCGGTTTCGGGCACGCCGCCGCTCTGCTCGACGTCCTCGTGCAGATGCACGATCAGCCAGCGGCCGTCGGCGCCCCGGCGCAGCAGTGCCGTGTTGCGGCTGAGCTCCGGACGCAGGGGAGTGCCGTCGGGGGCGGGGGCGAACGTGACCCGCAGCCAGTGGCGCAGCAGGGCCGTGTCCCCGAAGACATCGACGGCCGGGGCGTACGGGAACAGCCCGGTCTCCTGGGGGCCCTCGCCCGCCGCGGGGCGTGCCGCGCGCAGGCGGTCGAGGTCGGCCTGCCCCTCCACCAGCGGCCCGCCGGCGGAGTCCCAGATGGTGGCCGACGGGTCGAGGCAGGAGTCGATGAGCGACCGGTCCCCGGCGGCGTACGCCTCGTACATGCCGGTGATCAGGGACCAGACGGCGGCCGTGTCGGCGGGGGAGGCGCCCGGTCGGGCGAGGGCCGGGAGGGCGGGCGGCGAGGGGGTGGTGGGCATGCGGGGGCTCCGACCGTGCTGAGGGACCAAGTGCACCGAGTGGTGCCGGCGAGGGGCCACGGTAACGGTCGGGGCCGTCCGGTTCACCCGTGGGCCGTTTCCGCCACCGCCACGCGTCCCGACCGCAAGGAGCTCCGCCCCCGCGTCGGGCTGCCGAGGGAGTGGGCGACGGTGAGCAGGTCGTCGTCCGACGCCACCGACCAGCCGTGTTCCGCGAGCAGCGCGGCCAGTTGTCGCTGCTTCCACAGTGAGCGCCACGGCTCACCCCTCGTGACGGAATTCCCGAGCACGCGTGTCAGCAGTCGCCCAACGGTCGCCTTCGCCGACGGGGACTGGTAGTTCACGACGAGGGTGCTGCCGGGGGCCGTCCGGGCGGCGAGCGTGGCCAGCGTGGTGCGCACCTCGTCGCGTGTGAGGTAGGGGACGACGCCCTCCCACAGCCAGGTCGTCGGTGCGGACGGGTCGTGTCCGGCGGCGTCCAGCGCGGCGCCGAGATCGTCGACGGCGAAGTCGACGGGCGTGAACCGTACGGAGCGGGCCGCGGGCGGCAGCTCCGCCGTGGCCGCGGCCTCGGTGAGCCGGGCGCGCTTGTCCTGCTGGGACGCGGGGTGGTCGACCTCCCACACATCCGTGTGCGCGAGCCCGGTCAGGCGCCAGGCGCGGGTGTCCAGGCCGGCGCCGAGGATCACGGGCACCCGCTCCGCGTCCCGCAGCAGCCGCACCGCCACCGGATCCGCGAACCGGCCCGCGGCGACCTTTCGGAGCGGTTCAGGGCGCGATGACGTGCAGCCTGTCGCCAACTGATGCGCCGGGCCCGGGTGTTAGGTCACGCCACGCGAGTCGCCCTGTGTGACCCACGTCACGTTACCAACGGTATCTGAAACAGAGTGTCGCAGGTAAATTGCGGGTACCGCGCAGATGAGAACCACGTGTCTGAGTAACCGCCAACGCCCCGAGCGGCGTTGAACCCTCCGTCCCTGTCTCTCTCAGGGGCTCACGAGCGAGAGCGAGGACCCTCCGCGATGGAGCAGCCGCACGTCGACGTCCTGGTCATCGGTGCCGGAATATCCGGCATCAGCGCCGCGCGCCATGTCCTGCGCGACAACCCCAGCGCCTCGCTCGTCGTACTCGAGCGCCGCGCCCGCGTGGGCGGCACCTGGGACCTCTTCCGGTACCCCGGCATCCGGTCCGACTCCGACATGCCCACCTTCGGCTTCGGATTCCGGCCCTGGACCGACGCGCGCATCCTCGCCGATGGCGCACAGATCCGCCAGTACGTGGAGGACGCCGCCACCGACGGCGGCATCCTGGAGCGCACCCGCTTCGGCCGCCGCGCCATCAGCGCCGACTTCTCGCACGCGACCGGTCGCTGGACCGTCGAGGTCGAGGACGAGGGCACCGGCGAGCGCGAGTCGTACAGTGCCGGCTACCTCGTCGGCGCGACCGGCTACTACGACTACGACAAGCCCTACCGCCCCGAATTCCCGGGCGAGGCCGACTACCAGGGCACCCTCGTGCACCCCCAGCAGTGGCCGGAGGACCTCGACCACACCGGCAAGCGCGTGGTCGTCATCGGGTCGGGCGCCACCGCCATCACCCTGCTGCCCGCGATGGCCGACAAGGCCGCGAGCATCACCATGCTGCAGCGCTCGCCCACGTACGTCCTGGCGCTGCCGAAGGTCGACCCGCTCACCTCCGTCATGAAGAAGCTGCGCGCCCCCGCCCGGCTCACGCACAAGGTGGTCCGGACCCGCAACATCGCGCTGCAGCGCGGGAGTTACGCCTTCTGCCGCAAGTACCCCCGCCTCGCCCGCAAGGCGCTACTCGGGCTCGTACGGGCCCAGGCGGGCAAGGGCGTCGACATGCGCCACTTCAGCCCGAACTACAAGCCCTGGGACCAGCGTCTGTGCGTCGTTCCCGGCGGCGACCTGTTCAAGGTGCTCAAGCGCGGCAAGGCGGCCATCGCCACCGACCACATCGACACGTTCACCGCCGACGGCATCCGCCTGAAGTCCGGCGAGGAGCTCAAGGCCGACATCGTCGTCACCGCGACCGGTCTGAGCGTCCAACTCATGGGCGGCATGGACGTGACCGTCGACGGCAGCCCGGTGGACGTCACGAACCGCGTGCTCTACAAGGCCGTCCTGCTGGAGGGCGTGCCCAACATGTCGCTCGTCATCGGCTACACCAACGCCTCCTGGACCCTGAAGGCGGACCTGGCGGCCGACTACACCGCCCGCCTGCTGGCGCACATGCGCCGCAACGGACACGACATCGCCACCCCGGTGGCCTCCGACGGCGACCGTTCCGAGTTCTCCGTCATGGGCGAGGCGCTGACCTCCGGCTACATCGCCCGCGCCGACAAGGTCATGCCGCGCCAGGGCACCCGCGACCCGTGGCGGCTGTGGAACAACTACTACCGCGACCGCGCCATGCTCCAGAACGCCCCCATCGACGACAGCCCGCTGCGCTTCGAGAAGGCGGGCCTGCCGGCCGCCGAGGCACAGGAGCCGACCCGCGCCGCCTGACAGCCGGCCCAGCCCCTACCACCGACAATCGAGGACGAAGATGACCCCGAACCTGTCCAGGAAGGTCTACGACGAGCGCCTGCGGACCTTGTCCGAGGGCTCCGTCAACGTCAACTTCAACGCCTTCACCGACATCAAGTGGGACGACCCCGAGTTCACCGTGGACACGAGCGACACCCGCTGGGTGCTCACCTCCGCGGACGCCCTGGGCGCCCACCCCTGGTACCAGGAACAGCCGCTGGAGACGCGGATCCGGATCGGGATCTGGCGCTGGGCGGTCATCGCCAAGGTGGGCATGCAGTTCGAGAACCTGCTCATGCGCGGGGCACTGGACTACATCTACCAACTGGGCAACCAGAACCTGGAGTTCAGGTACCTCACCCACGAGATCACCGAAGAGACCCACCACACCCAGATGTTCCAGGAGCTGGTCAACCGCACCGGCGTGGACACCCCGGGCGGCAAGCGCTGGTTCCGCCAACTCAGCCGGGTCCTGCCGCTGTTCGGCTCCCTGTACCCCGAGGCGTTCTTCACCGGCATCCTCGCCGGTGAGGAGCCCATCGACCACCTACAGAAGGGGGCCCTGCGCAGCGGGGAGCCGGTGCACCCGCTGCCGCAGCGGATCATGCAGATCCACATCGCCGAGGAGGCCCGGCACATCTCCTTCGCGCACGAGTTCCTGCGGCTGCGCGTCCCGCGCTACGGCAAGGCCCGCCGCGGCGCCCTGTCCGTCCTCTTCCCGCTGATCATGCGGATCCTGTGCGACGTCATCATGATCCCCGACAAGAAGTCCGCCGGTCTCGTCGGCATCCCGGACTGGGTGATCAAGGAAGTCTTCTGGAAGTCCGAGCCCGGCCAGAAGATGCTCCAGGAGCTCTTCTCCGACGTGCGGATGCTCGCCCAGGACATCGGCCTGATGAACAAGGTCTCCCGCCCGCTGTGGAGGGCCCTGCGCATCGACGGCCGCCCCGCACGCTTCCGCGGCGAGCCCGCCCCGCTCGCGGACTGACCACCGTCAGTGCCGACCGACCGCTATTGAGCGCCGACTGACCACCCGTCAGTCCCCGCACCGCTCTTCCCTGAACGCCCGAACGGAGACCAGCCCGCCGTGCCGTACGCCGTCACCCGATCCTGCTGCGCCGACGCCTCCTGCGTGCTGGCCTGTCCGGTCAACTGCATCCACCCCGCCCCGGGCGAGCCCGGCTTCGCCACCGCCGAGATGCTGTACGTCGATCCGCGCACCTGCGTGGACTGCGGCGCCTGTACGTCGGCCTGTCCGGTCGACGCGCTCAAGCCGCACACCGCCCTCAGCGAGGCCGAGTTGCCGTTCCTGGAGCTGAACGCCTCCTACTACAAGCAGAATCCGCACGACGACCGCGCCCCCATGTACGTCGTGCCCAAGCAACGGGGCCTGCCGGAAGGCGAGTTGTCCGTCGCCGTCGTCGGCGCGGGGCCCGCCGGACTCTTCGCCGCCGACGAGCTGCTGCGCCACCCGGGCGTCCGCGTCACCGTCCACGACCGGCTCCCCACCCCGTACGGTCTCGCGCGGGCAGGCGTCGCACCCGACCACCAGGACACCAAGCAGGTCACCGAGCTGTTCCGGACCATCGAGTCGCAGCCCGGCTTCAGCTACCGCCTCGGCGTCGAGGTCGGCGCCGACCTCAGCCACGCCGACCTGCTGCGCGAGCACCACGCGGTGATCTACGCCGTCGGCGCGGCGACCGACAAACGCCTCGGCATCGAGGGCGAGGACCTGCCCGGCAGCGTCTCCGCCACCGACTTCGTCGCCTGGTACAACGGCCACCCCGACCGCGCCCACGACGAGCACCCCCTCGACACCGAACGCGCCGTGGTCATCGGCAACGGCAACGTCGCCCTCGACGTCGCCCGCATCCTCACCGCGGACCCCGACACCCTGGCCCGTACCGACATCTCCGACCCCGCGCTCGACGCGCTGCGCGCGAGCAAGGTCCGCGAGGTCGTCCTCCTCGGCCGCCGCGGGCCCGCGCAGGCCGCGTTCACCGTGCCCGAACTCCTCGCGCTCGCCGCCCTCAAGGACGTGGACGTGCACATCGAGGGCTGGCCCGAGGGACTGGCCCCCGACACCAACGAGAAGACCCGGCTGCTGGCAGAACTGGCCGCCCGCACACCCGTCGAGGGCCGCCGCCGCATCGTGCTGCGCTTCCTCGCGGGACCGGCCCGCCTCGTCGGCGAGGACCGCGTACAAGCCCTGGAACTCACCCCGAACACCCTGCACACCGACGAGGACGGCACCGAACGGGCCCGGCCCACCGGCGCCACCGAGACCCTGGAGACCGGCCTCGTGCTGCGCTCCGTCGGCTACCGCGCCCGGCCCGTCCCCGGCCTGCCCTTCGACGAGGACAGCGCGACCGTCCCGCACGAGGCCGGCCGGGTCGAGCCCGGTGTCTACGTCGCGGGCTGGATCAAGCGCGGCCCGACCGGGTTCATCGGCACGAACAAGACCTGCGCCCACGAAACGGTCGAGTCCCTCCTCGACGACTTCGCCGCGGGCCGCCTCCCGCAGCCGGAGCCCGGCTTCACGGCGGCGCCCGACGCCCTGGGCCTGGAGGCCTGGCAGGCGATCGACCGTGCGGAGCGGGCGGCGGGCGAGGCCCAGGGCCGCCCCCGCGTCAAGCTCACGGACACCGAGGCCCTGCGGCGGGCCGCGCGGGCCACGCCGGTCGCGACCGGCTGACGAACAGCGCTGCCGGTCGCGACACGGCCGGCAGCACGCTCAGGCCCCTTCCACATCCGCCACTCGCTGCTGCGGTGTCAGCTCCACGCCGAAGTCCCGCAGCGCCGCCTCCAGCACCGCCCAGACCGAGCGGCACAGCATGGCGCGCAATTCGTCCTCGGACAGCTCGCGTTCGGGATCGCGCATCCACTGGTTGACCGCGGTGTCCACGAACCCCACGATGCCGACCGCCACCGAACGGATCGGCGCGCCCTTCACCCCAAGAGCCGCCAGTACGTCACTGAACCGCTCGCTCAGCATCAGCGCGATGGCCGTCTTGGTGTCCGCCACCAGTGAGCCGTCACCCATCGCGTGCTCGGCGACGCCCATGTAGGCGTACAGGCGTGGATGTTGGGCCACCCAGTCCAGATGCGCGCCCACCACACGGTGCACGGACTCCTCGACGGTGCCTTCGAAGCTGAGCGTGGGCTCCATCCGCTTCACGAACGACTCCACGACCCGCCGACGGATCAACTCGTCGAAGGAAGCGCGGTCCTTGAAGTGCCGGTAGAGCACGGAGCGCGGCAGACCCACGCGCTCCGCCAGGCGCTGCATCCGAAAGTGCGAGCCCTCCTCCTCGATGAGCGCGACAGCCGCGTCCACCAACTCGACCTGACGCTGTGCCTTGTGCCCGTCCCAGCGGGTGGAGCGTCCATCAATCTGCGGCTCACCGCCGGTTCTCTCCGCCATCTCCCCAGGATATCGGCCCGATCCGAACACATAACCACGTCGTTGCCGGTCGGCGTACGTACCAGGTGGACGCGCGCTTTTCGCCCCGTACGGCGCGCTTGCGCCACTCCGACCGTACTGTGTGGAAACGTTCCTTCTGCAAGATGGTCGCCGCCGGGGACCTTCCGCCCCCTCCTGGGCCCCGGCGGCGCTTGCGCTCACTCCCCGGTGCCCGCCGTCGCGAGTTTCACCGCGATGCGGCTGCGGGAGCTGATGCCGAGTTTGGACAGGACGCGTTCCATGTGGGCGTCGACCGTCCGGCGGGAGATGAAGAGGCGCTCGGCGATCTCCCGGTTCGACAGGCCGTCGGCCGCCAGGCGTGCCACCTCGTGTTCGCGGCGGGTCAGTGACTCCCCGGAACCCGCCCTGCGCTGGCCCGGCAACTCCGCCGCTTCCAGCACGAGTTCGTCCACCCCGGTGAGCGCCGCATCGAACAGGGCCTCGCGCGGTGCGGTGGCGCCCAGCTGCCACAGCTGCTCGTAGACGTCCCCGCCAAGGTCCGCACGCGTCGCCTCCGCCGCCATCCGGTGGTTCTCCACGGAGACCGGCGCCCCGCTCAGCAGCTCGCCGCCGGTCGACTGCCACAGCGCGTCCGAACCGCCGAACAGCCAGGCGGCCCGCCGGTGACGGCCGTCGCGGGCCGCGGCCCACGCCATGATCTCCACCGCGTAGCCGCAGCCGATCACGTCACCGAGGGCGGCCTTGAGCGGCAGCGCCTCCTTGAGAGCCGCCTCGCTCGCCCCCGGGTCCCCCTTCGAGTAGTGGCTGAGCCCCACGATGGTGTGCACGAAACCGCGCAGCCAGCACTCCTTGGACCCGGCGCCGAGCCGGGCGAGCCCTTGGCCGCTGCGCTCCAGGGCGAGGTCGTCCTGCCCGGACAGGTGGTACTGGTATCCGGCCTGGACGTCCAGGCAGACAAGACCGACGAGATCGCCGAGCGCCGCGAGCCGTTCATGGGCGGTCACCGCGGCCCGCTCGGCGCGATCGAAGTCGCAGGCGAACGTGTGCGCACAGTGCAGGTACAGCCAGCCGCGGGCCCGGATCAGGGACTCCCCGAGCCGGTCGGCGATCGCGATGCCCTCCTCGATGTCCGGCACGGCGCCGGCCGGGTCACCCTGGAACGTCTTGATGTAGCCGCCGACGATCAGCGCCCAGGCCCGCTCCGGCGTCGCCCCGGGAAAGGCCGCCGCGGCCTTCTGCTGCCAGTACCGTCCCTCCGTGAGCAGCCCTGTGATCTGCCAGTAGCCCCAGAGCGCCCCGGCGAGCCCGGCCCCCTTCTGCTCCCGGTCACCGTGCCCGAGCGCGTACTCCAACGCCAGCCGGATGTCGGGGTGTTCGCGGCGCAGCGCCTGGCAGCGCGGCAACTGGTCGTCGTCGATGAAGTGCCGGTCGAACTCGTCCGCCGCCTTCACGTATCGCACCAGATGCCGGTCGCGCGCCGCGGTCTCCTCGCCGGAGGCGGCCAGCTTCTCCGCCCCGTACTCGCGCAGGGTGTCGAGCAGTCGGTAGCGGGTCGCGCCCGCCGCGCCGGTGCCGGGCCCGACCTCGTCCACCCGCTGCACCACCGACTTGTCGACGAGGTCGATGAGTACCTCCAGCACCTCGTCCGATCCCAACTCGCCGAACCCGCACACCTCTTCGGCGGCCGCGAGGTCGAAGACGTCACCGAAGACGGAGAGCCGCCCCCACAGCCGCTGCTCGCGGGCGTCGCACAGGTCGTAGCTCCAGTCGATGGTCGTACGCAGCGTCTGGTGGCGCGGCAGCGAGGTGCGACGGCCGCCGGTGAGGAGCCGGAAGCGGTTCTCCAGGCGGTCGATGAGCTGGTTCAGCGGCACGGCGCGCAGCCGGACGGTGGCCAGCTCGATGGCGAGCGGCATGCCGTCCAGGCGGCGGCACAGCCGCACCACCGCTTCCCGGCTGGCGTCGGTGACCTCGAAGCCGGGGACGACCGCCGCGGCCCGCTGCTCGAAGAGGGAGACCGCCTCGCCGCCGGCGTCCGACACACCGAGCGGCGACAGCGGGAAGGTGTGTTCCCCCGGCACGTCCAGCGGCTGGCGGCTGGTGGCCAGGACGCGTACCCCGTCCGTCTCGCGCAGCAGGACGTCCACGAGTTCGGCGCAGGCGTCGACCAGGTGCTCGCAGGTGTCCAGGACGATGAGCGCGGGCTTCTCCCGCAAGTGGTCGAGGACCACGTCCAGTTGGGGCCGTCCCGACTGCTCGGGCAGGTCGAGGCAGGCGGCGAGGGTGTGCGGCAGCAGTCCGGGGTCGCGCAGCGGGGACAGTTCCACCAGGCGCACCGGTACATCGGCCCCGGTGGTGCGGCCCGCGAGCGCGCGGAGCGCGAGCCGGGTCTTGCCGACACCGCCGGGACCCACCACGGTGACGCAGCGCTGCGTGTCCAACGCCGCCGCCAGCTGGGTCAATTCAGGGGCCCGGCCGATGAAACCGGTGAGTTCACGGGGGAGTTCGCCGGGACGGCGCCGCACAATGCCGAACGTCATGCTGCGGATTGTCCCTCGCGTGCTCTGGGGCACGGCGGGTTGCGCGAAGATCCGTACGAATCGGTGAAGCGCGGCGTAAGATCCGCTTTCCGTTGCCCCCAGGTGGTGGCGAACCCGGCCGCACACGGTGTCTGAGGACACCCATCGCGCTGGCGTGCGAACAGTCGAACAGGTTGCGTGGGAACGATGTCCATTCGCGACTATGCCAACGGCACTTCTGACCCCGCATCTAGGTTTGTTCGAGCGCCGTTCCAGGACATGTCGTGCCATTGCACCTGTCGATCGAGCGCGGTTCGTCTACGGGGAAGGGGATGGTCGAAGTGGGTCCTGACAACGGGAGTGAGCGGCGGCTCGAAGCGGCGGTGCGGGGGTTCGGCGTCGAGGCGGACGGCGGTGCGGGCGAGTCGTGCGACGTCATGCTTCGCTACAGCGCGGACGACCCGCTGGTCGTCTCGTTGACCGTGTCGTGGGCCGGACGCCGTGCCGAACACTGGGTGCTGTCACGGGACTTGCTGTCCTGTGGCCTGTCCGGCGGGGCGGGCGCAGGTGACGTGACGGTGTGTCCCGTCGTCGACCCCGAGGGCCCGCCCGGTGTGCTGCTGCGGGCCCGCGACGCGCGGCGTGCGCTCCACATCCGCATCGGCCATCAGGCTCTGCTGCTCTACCTGGCGCGCAGCCACGCGCTGGTGCCGTTCGGCAGCGAGGTCCACCCCTCCCGGATCGACAAGGGGATCGAGGGGCTGCTCGCCCCTCGGTGACGGCATCGGCCGCCGTGTGTCTATCTTTCTGGAAGCCAGTCTCATATTCTTGAACTCGAAGGATTCCAGAACTCATGCGAAACGTCGGCTTTCTGACCATCGGCCAGGCGCCACGCCCCGACCTCAGCGCGGGGATCGAGGCGGCGCTGCCCGCCACCACGCGCGTGCGGCACGTCGGCGTGCTCGACGGGCCCGACCCCGCGCGGGCCGCGGAGCGCCTCGCCGCCGCTCCCGGTCGACCCACCCTGATCACCCGCCTCGCGACCGGAGCCACGGTCACCCTCGACGAGGCCGCCGTGGGGGAGGCCCTGCAGCACCGCGTCGACGTACTTGAGGAGGAGGGTGTCGACACCGTGGTGCTGCTGTGCACCGGCGAGTTCCCCGCACTGCGGGCCCGGCGTGCCCTGCTCGTCGAGCCGGATGTCCTGCTGACGACGTACGTCCGTGGTGTGTTGAGCGGTGTGCCGATGGGCGTGATCGTGCCGCTGCCCGAGCAGGTGGCCGCGGCGCGCGACAAGTGGCGGGGTGTCGAACCCGCGCCGGAGTTCGCCACGGCGTCGCCCTACGCCACGGACGAGACCGAACTGCTCGACGCGGCACGGGGGTTGGTGGACCGGGGCGCGGGGGCCCTCGTCCTGGACTGCATGGGATACGCGGACCGGCACCGCGAGGCGCTGCGCGCGGGCGGCGTCCGCGTGCCGGTCCTCACGTCGAGCGGGATCACCGGAGCCATGACGGGACCGCTCCTCGCGTAGGTAGGACGGTGCGGAGGGGAGCGCGAGGGCAGGCCCCGGTCAGCCCTCGTCGGCGACGAAGCGCAGCCAGTACGGGTCGCCGATGCGCTTGCCGACGCGGGCGGCCGCCTCCCGTACCGCCCTGCCGAAGCGTTCGGTCGTCTCGTCGCGCAGCTCCGGGGCCGGCAGGGCGATGCCGATGCCGAAGACCTGCCCCGTGTCGTTGTCGAGCACGGCGGCCGAGATGCCGCCCACGTTCGGTACCCACTCGCCCCGCGAGACGTCCCAGCCGTCGACCCGGATCCGGGCGAGCGTGGCGACCAGATCCTTACGGGTCCGCGGGGCCGTCCCCGTTGCCTGTTCGAGGCGGGCGTCGACGAGCCGCATGACCTGCGCGTCGTCCAGGCGGGCCAGCAGCGCCCGGCCCATCGAGCTGGCGTACGCGGGAGCCCGGGTGCCCGCCGGTGTGTACGCCTGGAGGGCGCCGACCGTGCCGATGCGCATGTGCAGGACCAACGACTCTGCCCCGTCGAGCACGTCCACGTATCCTGTGTAGCCGGTGTCGGCGACGAGGCGGGCAGCCTCCTCCTCCAGCAGGGAGACGGTGCCGCGCGAGGCCCGGAAGTGGTACGAGGCCTCCATGATCAGGCCGCCGGGGCGGTAGGCGCGGGTCAGCGGGTCACGGTCGAGGAAGCCGTACTCGGCCATCATGCTCAGCGTCCGCGACACCGAGCTCTTGGGCAGCCCGAGCTCCGCCGCGACATCGGTCACGGTGACATCGCGCTGCAGGTGCGCCATCAGACGCAGCACGTCCCGTGCGTTGGCGAGTGTGCTCACCGGCTCCTGTGCCTCCCCCGGTCGGTTTCCGGGTCCGATCGTATGCGCTCGCCCGGCGCCGCCCGCACCGCCCCGTCGCCGGGCCCGGGTGCGGCTCACATCGTGAGAACTCCTCGAAGGGGCTTGACGGCATGCCCAACGGCTATGAATGATCCAGGTCCAGATATTCGGAACAGGTTCCAGATTATGGAACTCCGCAATTCAGTACTCCGCAACTCCGCAACTCCGCAACTCCGCTAGGTCGCCGACCGGCGCCGACCATCAGGAGCATCCATGAGCACCAACGCCGACACCGCGCGGCCGCCCACGGCCGAAGCCGGGGACCCGCACGACACGGGCGGCGTCCCGCGCCGCCATCCCCGCGCCCTCGCCCCCGGCAACCTGGTCCTGACCGTGGTGCTCAGCGTGTTCGGCGCGATCGTGGGCGTGCAGCTGCTCGCCACCCTCGGCGTCACCCCGAGCACGTCGCTGATCGGCGCGCTGGCCGCCATGACGCTGGCCCGCGTCCCGCTGGTCGTCTTCCGCGGCTTCCGTTCGGTGCACGCCCAGAACCTGGCGCAGACGAGCATCTCCTCGGCCACCTTCGGCGCGGCCAACAGCCTGTTCCTGCCGATCGGCATCCCGTTCCTGTTCGGCCTGGACAACATGATCGTGCCGATGCTGATCGGCGTCTCGGTCGCGATGCTGGTCGACGCCTGGCTGCTGTACCGGATGTACGACACCCCGGCCTTCCCCGCGAGCAACCCGTGGGCTCCGGGGCTCGCCGCAGCCGAGGCCATCAAGGCGGGCGACGAGGGCGGCCGGCGCGCCGGGGTGCTCGGGCTCGGCCTGGTCACCGGCCTCGCGGGCGCCGTGTTCGCGTTGCCGATGTCCGCGTTCGGTGTCGCCCTGATCGGCGGACTCGCCTCGATGGCCGCGTTCGGCACGGGCCTGCTGATCATCAGCTACGCCGAGCCGCTCCTCGGCCTCGACCTGAACGCCATGTACCTGCCGCACGGCATGATGATCGGCGCCGGTCTGGTCGCCCTCGTCCAGGTCGGCCGCACGGTCCTCAAGGCGCGCAAGGCGACCCCTGTGACCACCCCCGCGTCCACCACCGCGTCCGCGTCCGCCGCCGCCCCCGACGACGGCGCCCGGCGCCTCGGCAAGTCGCTGCGCCTCGGCCTCGGCGCCTACCTCGCCATCGCGATCCTGCTCTCGCTCGGCACCGGCATCTTCACGCACATGAGCGTCGGCATGCTGATCGCCTTCGTCCTCTACGCCACCGTGGCCGCGTTCCTGCACGAACTGCTCGTCGGCATCGCCTCCATGCACTCCGGCTGGTTCCCCGCCTTCGCGATCGCCCTGATCACGCTGCTGCTCGGCATCCTCGTCGGCTTCCCGCCCGAGGCCCTCGTCGTCCTGGCCGGCTTCACCGCGGCCACCGGGCCGGCCTTCGCCGACATGGGCTACGACCTCAAGGCCGGCTTCATGCTGCGCGGCGAGGGCGCCGACCCGGCCTTCGAACTGGAGGGCCGCCGCCAGCAGCTGATCGCCGCGATGGTCGGCTTCGGCATCGCGATCGTCGTCGTGGCCGTCACGTACCAGATGTTCTTCGACAAGGGGCAGACCGCCCCGATCGACGCCGCGTACGTCGCCGCCATCAAGGCCGGGCCGTCCGTGGAGACGGCCAAGCAGCTGGCCCTGTGGGCGATCCCCGGCGCGATCATCCAGCTCATCGGCGGCTCGAAGCGCCAGCTCGGCATCATGCTCGCCACCGGTCTGCTGATCACGACGCCCATGGCCGGCTGGATGGTCGCCGCGGGCCTCGCCGTCCGCGTCCTAGCGCCGCGCTTCCTGGGCCCCAAGGCCAAGGAGAACCTCGAGATCTTCGCCGGCGGAGCGATCGCGGGCGACGCGCTCTATTCGTTCGGCAACGGCGTGTGGACGGCGACGAAGTAACCCTCCGCACCGCCACGCCCTGCACCGCTCGTACCACCTGCACCACTCGTACTACCCGTACCACCCGTACACCGAGAACGACCCAGGAGACCCCTGTGAAGCGACAGTTGACGCACGACGACCTCAAGGCAGCCGTCTACGGAGGAGCCGTGCTCGGCGGCGGAGGCGGCGGATTCGTCGAGCGGGGCCTGCGCACCGCCGAACTGGCCCTGCAGGTGGGCACGCCCGAGCTGTGGAGCGCCGACGAGTTCGCCGACGACGCCCTGACCGCGACCGTCGCCCTGGTCGGCGCCCCCGCCGCGCCCGACCCGCAGGTGCTGCCCACCCACCTGCTGCGCGCCCTCGAACTGCTGCGCCGCGACCTCCCGCAGCCGCTCGTCGCGATCCACACCAACGAGAACGGCGCCGAGACCACCATCAACGGCTGGTTCCACTCCGCGATGACCGGCCTGCCCGTCATCGACCTCGCCTGCAACGGCCGCGCCCACCCCTCCAGCCAGATGGGCGCGATGGGCCTGCACGCGCGCGAGGGCTACCGCTCCTACCAGGGCTACGCGGGCGGCAAGCCGCACACCTACGTAGAGGGCGCCGTCAGCGGCACCCTGGATGCCACCTCGAACGTGGTCCGCCGCGCCTCCGTCGAGGCGGGCGGCTGGGTGGGCGTGGCCCGCAACCCGGTCGAGGTCGGCTACGCGACGCGCAACGGCGCCCCCGGAGCCATCGGCTTCGCCATCGAGCTCGGCCGCCGCTTCCTGGCGGAGGGACCGGCGGGCGCGGCCGCACACCTCGGCGGCGAGATCGCGGTGACCGGCACCGTCCGCGAGTACCGCTGCGTACAGCGCGAGGGCCTGGACATCGGCGTCGCGGTCCTGGACGACGCGGCGGGCACGGAGCTGCACTTCGTCAACGAGTACATGACCTTCGAGTCGGGCGGCGAGCGCAAGGCCGCCTTCCCCGACCTCATCACGACCTTCGACGCGGCCGGGCAGCCGCTCGCCTCGGCCGACGTCGAGGTCGGCAAGGGGGTCTCCGTCCTGGTGGCCCCGGCGGCGAACCTGCTGCTCTCCTCCACGATGCACACCCCCGAGCTGTACGCGCCGATCGAGGACCTGCTCGGCTTCCCGTTCGCCCCGGCGGCGAAGGTGCTCGCCGATGCCTGAGCAGGTACGCGCCGCGGACCCCGCCCTCGTACGGGACTTCTGCGCGACGCGCTGGGACGAGGAGGTGCTCCCGCTGGTCCGGGACCACATCCGGATCCCGGCGGTCAGCCCGGCGTACGCCCCGCAGTGGGAGGCCCACGGATTCCTGGACCGGGCCGTGGAGGCCGCGGCGGCGTGGCTGCGCTCCGTGGCGGACCTGCCGGGCCTGCGGGTCGAGGTCCTGCGCGCGCCGGGCCGTACGCCGCTCGTCTTCTTCGAGATCCCGGGACACGGCTCGACTGCTGAGGAAACGGTCCTCTTCTACGGTCACCTCGACAAGCAGCCCGAGGGCGACGGCTGGGCCGAAGGCCTGTCCGCGTGGGAACCGGTCTTCGACGGCACCCGGCTGTTCGGCCGCGGCGGCGCCGACGACGGCTACGCCCTGCCCGCGGCCCTGACCGCCGTGCGGGCCCTCGCCGCACAGGGCGCCGCCCGCCCGCGCTGCGTCGGCGTCTTCGAGGCGGGCGAGGAGTCGGGCAGCCCCGACCTCGACCACTGGTTCGCCGAACTGGCCCCGCGCATCGGCGAGATCGGGCTCGTGGTGTGCCTGGACTCAGGCGCCGGCGACTACGAACGGCTGTGGCTGGTGACGTCGTTGCGCGGCCACTGCGGCGGCACCCTCGACGTACGCGTCCTCGACGACGGCGCGCACTCCGGGGACGCGGGCGGCGTCGTGCCCTCGACGTTCCGCATCCTGCGCCACCTGCTGGACCGCCTGGAGGACAGCGGGACGGGCGAACTGCGGGTGGAGGAGCTGCACTGCGAGGTGCCGGACGAGCGCCGCGGCCAGGTCGCCGAGGCGGCGGCCCTCCTCGGCGACCAGGTCTGGCAGCGCTTCGACTGGCACGAGGACGAGACCGGCCACCGCACAGGACCCGTCACGCACGACCCCGAGGAGCTGCTGCTCGCCCGCGCCTGGCGCCCGAGCCTGGCGGTCACCGGCGCGGACGGGCTGCCCCCGGTCGCGTCGGCCGGCAACGTGCTGCGCCCGCACACCAGGGTCAAACTCTCGTTCCGGCTGCCCCCGTTGGTGGACAGCGCGAAGGCACTCGCCGAGGTGGCACGCCTTCTGGAGGATGCGCCCCCGCACGGCGCGTCCGTCCGCTTCACGCCCGACCGGGTCCTGGCCGACGGCTGGCACGCCCCGCCCGAGCACCCCTGGCTCCGCGAGGCGCTGTCCGCCGCGAGCCGCGCCTGCTTCGACGGAGCGGACGCGGCCCGCATCGGCCAGGGCGGCACGATCCCGCTGATGGGCCAACTGAGCCGGCAGTTCCCCGAGGCCCAGTTCCTGGCCTGCGGAGTCCTCGGCCCGGGCGCGAACGCCCACGGCCCGAACGAGTCGTTGCACGTGCCGTACGGTCAACGGCTGACGGCGTGCCTGGCGTTGGCGGTCAACGCGTTCGCGCTGCGGCCGGGCGGCACCGCGGACTGAGGACCGGGCGCGAGCGGTTCGACGCGTATCGTCAGGCCATGGACACCACCGTTTCACCGCGCGTCCTGGTCATCGGGCTCGATCCGCGTCGAGTGCCGGGGCCGTGGGACCCCGGACCGGTGGTCGAGGCCATCGAGGTGGGGCTGGCCAAGTTCGCCGAACACGGCGTGGGCGTGGAGACCTGCCTGATCGGCCTCGACGGAAGCGACGACGTGGAAGCCGTCGTCGGGAGTGCGCTGCGCGCCCATCCTTGGGAGTGCGTCACCCTCGGCGGCGGCCTGCGCCACTCCGACGGTCAGGCCGAACTGCTGGAGCAGGTCGTCAACCTGGTCCGTCGATACGCGCCCGCCGCGGCCATCGCGTTCAACAGCGCCCCGGACACCACCTATGAGGCCGCCGCTCGCTGGATCGAGTGAGGTGACACCGTCACCACCTCGCCGTCCGGAAACGTGACCGTGACCCGTTCCCGCGAGTCCACCGTGCACGCGATCGCCTCCCGCAGCGCCTGAGGGTGCACCGCGTCGCGGGTGAGGGCCACCAGCGTCACGTGAACGGTGGTACCGCCGGGGTGGGGCAGGGAGCGCAGATACGGGGTCGCCGAGTGGGGGCCGAAGGCGTTCGCCTCCACCTCACGCGCGGTCCCGGCCCGCGTGTCCCAACCGTGCAGGGCGACCACCGCGCTCGTCAGACCCGATTCCGTGCGCGCCAGCGACCAGCCCGGCCCCTGGTCGGCGTGCGGCCGCGTGGTGTCGGCGACCGCGTGCCCGCCCTCACGGACGGTGACGCCCGCCGGGGCCTCCACCCGGTGCACCCGCAGCTCCCACGGGCCGTGCAGCACGCTCGTCGACTCGATCGGGAACTCTGCGTCACTGTCGGGGAGTTGGGCATGGTGACGGGACGACGCGCGGTGTCCCTCGCAGGTGAGGGGGTGGATGCGGCGGCGGCGCGAAGGCGTGCCGTCCGGGGCGAGCAGGGCGACGTGGTTGTCGACGGTCCGGGACCAGGCGTGCGGGGCGGACTCGGGGGCGGTCGCGGTGGAGTACGCGAGCTTGGCGTAGTGCGGGTCGTCGTCGGCCGGGCCGTCGAGCGGGTTGTGATCGCTGCCGTGGTTGATCAGACGGACGATGCCGTCGTGCGGCGTGCCGTGCAGCAGCCAGCCCGGTGCGGGAAGGGCGGTGTACTGCGTCTCCCGCTCGACGGGCAGGGGGAGTTCGCGGTCGGTCCACACCGGATGCTCGGCGGGCAGGAGGAGCCCCAGGAACCCCTTGCTCGACCAGTACGGTGAGGCCGGTCCCGAGTACGGCTGGGTGGTCGGCAGGTGTGTGTCGTACCAGCCCAAGGGCTGGAGCCCCCGCTCGTCCGGTACGCCGCGCTCGGCGAAGTGCCGCGCCGTGCCCGATGCCAGCCGGCGCGTCAGGCCCGGTGCCAGGGGCGTGCAGTCGGCCAGCGCACCCAGCCAGACCGGAGCCGTCGCCGCCATGCGGTACGTCAGGGAGCGCCCCTGGTGCACGGGAGCGCCGTCCGCGCCGAAGAACTGAGGGTACGTCTCCAGGAACAGCGAGAGCCGTTCCCGGTAGGCCTTCGCGCGGCCGCCGTCGCAGTCCGGTCCCGCGATCCTCGCCCACAGCAGCGGGTACAGGTGCAGGGCCCAGCCGACGTAGTAGTCGAAGTTGCGGCCGTCGCCGTCGCTGTACCAGCCGTCGCCGACGTACCAGTCCTCGATCCGGTCGAGTCCGCCGTCGATGTCGCTCTGGCTGTACGGGGCGCCTACCGAGGCCAGGAACTGCTCCGCCACCACCTGGAACAGGCGCCAGTTGTTGTCCCATGTGCGGGCGCCCACGAACCCGGAGAACCAGTCGACCACCCGTTCCTGGACCCGGCTGTCGAGCCGGTCCCAGATCCAGGGGCGGGTCTCGTGCAGGCCGATCGCGATCGAGGCGGCCTCCACCATCTGCTGGGAGCAGTCCGTGAGTTCGGGCCAGGCCTCCGCGTGGTCACGGTCCGTGCCCGTTGTCAGACCCTGCGTATACCTTTCGATCAGGTGGGAGACGGCCGGGGTCTCGGTCCCGTCGTTCCCTGTCCCCGTCGTGTCCGTGCCCGCGCCCGCGATCCGGAAGGAGGCCAGCAGAAATGTCCGAGCGAACCCTTCGAGCCCGTCCAGCACCACCCCGGACCAGCTGCCCCGCCCGGGAAGCCGGTACTGCGCGAAGCCCGGCGTGGCGTAGGGCAGCAGCGCCGCCAACTGCTGGTCGGCGAGGGCCTCCCAGTGGGCCCGGGTCCACCCCGTCAGCGGGGAGCGGACGCGGTCGGTCGGGGGCAGGGAGAGGTACGGGGCGGGCATGGCGGCTCGACGGCTCCTCGGTCGGGGCGGGCGGGGCGGTGGGCTGGTCTACGGGTTGCCTTACGGACTGCTTGGCGGGGTGCTTCGTGGGCTGCTCTACGCGAGCTCTGCGGTATGCGTATGGCCGCGCGAGCCCCCGACGCGCACCGTGAGCACGGGGCGACGGCCCGGCGTGACCGAGACCGTGTCGTCGGCGCGGACCACGTGGCGTACGGGGAAGGGGAGTTCGACGGACAGGGTGGTCCCGGTGCGGCCGGGGTCGGACACGGCGACGGTGATGCCGTCGTCCCGGCGGCGGACGAGCACGGTGCCCGGGCCGTCGGCGTGCAGCCCGTCGGTGGATCCCGCCGCCCAGAAGTGCGCGGCGAGCAGCCCGAGCCGGGGCGACTCGACGGCTTGGACGGTCGCGCTGTTCGTGAGGACGCGCACCGGGGTGGAGCGGGACCAGGCGGCGGTGGCGGCGGCCGTCGCGCCCGGCAGCAGGACGTAGGTGTAGGAAGCGGATGCGGGGGAGGGGCCGTGATCGAACCAGAGGGTGGCGTAGCGCCGGGTGACCGGGGTGGTGGAACCGCCGGTGTCCGCACCGGTGTTGAGGGAGCGCCAGGCTCCGGTGCGTTCCTCGCGCAGTGCGCGCAGGGGGCCGCCGGCCGGGAAGACGTAGCCTCCCGTGCCTTCCAGATGTGCCCAGCGCGCGTCGGTGAGCCGCGCCGACCAGCCCGGATCGCCGGGCTGCGGGCGGTCGTCGACGGTGAGCAGGGGAGCGCCGTCGGCGTGCAGGTTCCGGTTCTCCACGACGGTCTCGACGGCGCGGCCGTCGCTCGCGGTGATGCCGGAACCCAGCGCGACGACCGCGTTGTCGAGGAAGAACCACGCCTTCTTGGCGCGCAGCGTCGACCCGTCGGCGATCAGCTCCATCGCCGCCGCCCCGTACCGGGAGGCGAGCACCGCGCCGCCCGCGACCGCGTTCTTCGGGCGGAAGGTGTCGGTTCCGGGGGCGGTTCCGAGGTCGGCCCGTGTGCGGGTGTCGACGGTGGTTCCCGGCAGCCGGTAGGGGTTCACCGTCGGCCAGAAGCCGTCCCCGAAGGCGTCGAGGTCGTCGCCGTCGTACAGGTACGTCATGCCGTCGCCGGTGTACCAGCCGTGCAGGTTCTCGCCGTTGCCCGCCTCGTACGCCGCGATGCGCTTGGAGGACAGCGACAGGGCGCACGACCAGCCGGGCCGCCGGTGCACCACACGGTCCATGTCGGCGAACACGTGGTGGCCGGTGAGCCGCTCCGCGGGGCGCACCGCCGTATCCGCGAGGAGGGCCTTGGCGCGGGCCAGCGCGGGGACGCCGACGAGCCGCAGGTACGGGGTGTCCCGGTTGCGCAGGATCCAGCCCTTGACGGTCGAGCGCCAGCGATCGGCGTACGACTGCGGTGCGCCGTCGGCCAGTTGGAGGATGTACGAGGCGGTGGCCGCCCCGTCCGTGTGGTCGCGGGCGCGTTCGCGCGAGATGGCTCGGCCGCGCAGCGCGTCCATCATCACGCCGTCGAAGAGCACCGGTACGAAGGAGCGCTCGACCGCCTCGTACAGCACCTTCACCGCCGGGTCGGTGACGGACCACTGCGAGTCGGCGAGCAGCGCGATCAGCTGTCCCGCGCTGCCGAGCAGGACGCCACCGTAGGTGCCGGTGTAGGCGACCGAGGAGTGCTGGACGAACGAGCCGTCCTCGTAGAAGCCGTCGCCCGAGGTGACGTACTGGAACAGGCTGTTCTTGCCGTTGTCGCGCACGTCCGAGAGACCGTCGCGGGCCAGCGCGACGACATCAGGGGCGCCGGCGAGCAGGCCGCGCAGCGCGACGATGACGGCCTTGTCCGCGCGGTTGGCGCCCGTCTCCGCCAGCGTGGGGGAGTTGGTGCGCCGGTCCGCGTCGGGGACGAACTTGGCGACCGTCTTGAGGTACGCGGCGCGATCGTCGGCGGGAAGGTGCGCGCGCAGCAGCACACAGGTGTCGAGCAGCGCGCGCGGTGCGCCGATCTCCCAGAACCACCAGTTGCCCGACTCGGAGCGCGCGTCGTTGTAGCCGGAGGTGTGCAGGAAACGCAGCGCGTCGAGGAGCGCGTCGCGCACGGTCGAGTCGTCGGTGAGCGAGGTTCCGGGTGTCGCCCAGGCCGTGGCGAGGGTGCGCAGCCGGGTGTAGCTCTGGCCGAACATGCCGGGGTCGGAGGCCGGGGCCAGGTCGGACCACAGGGCCGTGCGTCCCGCGGAGCGGTCGAGCTTCTGCCACCAGTCGGCGGCCTGCTTGTCCAGGGCGGCCAGCGCGGCGGCGACATCGGGGTCGTCCGGGTCGACCTCACCGCCGGTGAGCTGCTCGGCGGCGCGCGCGAGCAGCGGCTCGTAGGGGTCCTCGGCCGCGGCGGCGTCCATGGTGCCGGGGCCGAGGGGAAGCGTCGTCGCCACGGCGCCCGCGCCCATGAGGGTGAGGGTGCGGCGTCTGCTCAGCTGCATGGTCGGTGTTCGCCCTTCGGTTCAGTCGGTCAGCGTGGCCGGGTCGACGGACGGCTTCGGCAGCCCGAGCGCGGCGAGTTCCGCGCGCCCCTGGGCATCGATCGGGAACGCCCAGGTGGTGAGGAAGAAGTCGGTGAGGTCGCGCTCCGCGACGCGGCTCGCGCAGGTGGCGAGGGCCCGGTAGCGCTTGGCGGAGTCCGAGGCGTCCGACTGCGGGTTCTCCTCGCGCACCAGCCGGTGCAGCCGCGGCCAGAACGAGTCGCCGAACGCCAGCTCCAGCTGCCGCAGCGGCACCAGCTTCTCGTACGCCCCGAAGGACTTCTCGTACGTGAGCTCGTCCGTGCCGAACTTGGCGCGGGCCGACTCGAAGGGGTTGAGCCCCGTCGCGGGGTCGACGGTGAGCAGGTTGGAGGGCTGCCCCAGGGCCCGCTGCACGGCCAGGGAGTAGATGTTCACGGTGACCTCGGTCATCGCGGCGGGCTTGTACGCGAACTGCTGATGCAGATGGCCGAGTTCGTGGTACAGACCCCAGCCGCGGGTGCGCAGCCCCTGCACCGTCGTGGCCCGGTCGAGGTAGGCGCGCGGGAATCCGTTGTAGCCGTGCGTGGCGTACGCGCCGACGCCGGACGGCACCACCGACACCTCGGTGAAGTGGTAGCCGCCGGCCTTGGGCCTGTGCACGGGCTTGGAGCTGTCGAGGCCGCTGATCGCCGACTCCGCGTCGATGATCTGCTCAAGGAGGCGCAGCAGCTCCGCGTGGCTCTCGTCGCGGTAGAGGAGGGCGCCGTCGCGGGTCAGCGTCACGATGGCGCGCGGGCCGTGCAGCTCCACGACCGGCACCTCGGGCATGGTGTCCAACTGGTGCTGGAAATCGGCCTCTTCGGTGCTTCCGAGCGTGAAGACCGGCATGGGGACGCTGCCGCTCTTGAACGCGACCGTGGCTCGCTCCCCGTTGCCCTCCAGGGAGAAGTAGACGGGGCCACCGTGCGGGTCGGTGACCGTGTTGGCGCCCGCCTTGAGCGGGTAGCGGCGCGGGGCGGTCAGGGTGGCGTAGTAGTCCCACCGGCCGATCCAGGCGGTGGGCAGTACGCCGTCGTGGGGCTGCACGTCCAGGCGCAGTGGGGTTCCCGCGGTGACGTGGCGGCCCGTCGGCTGGAACTCGGAGGCGCGCAGGGCCTGCCCGAGGCGGAGCCGTTCGGCCTCGGCGGACGGGCGGGCGGTCAGGCGCACGGTCGGGGAGGCGGCGGCCTGCGCGGAGCCCGCGCCTAGGGTGAGCGCGAGGCCGCCGGCGGCTCCGGCGCCGGCCAGCGCGGTGAGCACCGTGCGCCGTCCGGGCCGGGGGCGCGCGTCGGGGCGACCGGTGGCGGCGTGGTCGTGGGACGTGTCGGCAGGGCGCATGCAGGGACTCCCCAGGGGACGAAGGACGCCGGAAGGACGAGTGGGACGTGGTGCGTGCGAACTGGGCGCCAGCATGTAAGCGTTTGCTGCCAGGTGGCAAGGTGCTGGAGCGATTTTCTGCTCGTTACTACGCCAAGCAGTCCTGAATCAAGCAGGATTGCGCAGACGGGTGCGGCGCAGCGGGACTGTGAGGGTCGGGACTCAGACCTGCCGACTGCTGCCGCGGCCGTGCGGCGCCGCTGCCGGAGGTCCCACGGAGTCGCGGACCACGATGTGCGTGCCCAGGCGCAGCGCGCCCGTCGTGGGGGCCCGCCAGTCGTCCTCGTCCCCGCCGTTCAGGGCGACCCGCACGGCCTGCCGGCCCATCTCCTCCAGCGGGATGCGGACCGTCGTCAGGCGCGGCCGCAGTTCCTGGGCGACCGGAATGTCGTCGTAGCCGACCAGCGACACGTCCTGCGGCACGCGGAGCCCGGCCTCCTCCAGCGCCTGCGCGGCCCCCGCGGCGACGATGTCATTGGCCGCGAAGACGGCCGTGAACTCCGGTCCGTCCCGCAGCAGTTCCCGCATGCGCCGGTATCCGAAGGACCGGCCGAAGGCGCCCGGCTGCTCCAGCTCGGGGACGCGCTCGATGCCGCGCAGTTCGAGCGCGCGCCGGTGTCCGGCGAGCCGGTCGCGCGCCGTCGACAGGGCGGGCGGGCCGCCCAGGTAGAGGATCCGCCGGTGCCCCCGGGTGATCAGATGGTCGGTGATGGCGAACGCGCCGCCTTCGTTGTCGTACTCCACGTCCACCGTGGGCACGCCCGCGCCGAGCGAGGGACGCCCGCACAGCACGAGCTTGGCGCCGTCCGCGGCCAACTCGTGTGCCCTGCGCGAGAGTTCCGCGCGGTAGTCGGGGTCGTCGACGCTTCCGCCGACCAGCACCACCGCGTCCGCGCGCCGCTCGTGCATCAGCTCGATGAAGGCCAGCTCGCGCTGCGGATCGCCCTGCGTGCAGCACACCAGGCACAGCCGGTCGCCCGCGGTCGCCTCGCGTTCGACGCCGCGCGCGATGTACGCGTAGAACGGGTCGATCAGTTCGCTCACGATGATGCCGACCGTGCGTCCCGAACTGCCGGCGAGGGCGCGGGCGTGGGCGTTGGCCACGTACCCCAGTTCGCGCGCCGCCGCCTCCACGCGCTCGCGGGTGGCGGCGGCGACCGGGTAGTTGCGGTTCATCACGCGGGAGACGGTGGCCGTGGAGACACCGGCGTGCTTGGCGACGTCGACCACCGTCGCGCGGCGCTGCTCCCGGTGCCCGGAGCCGCCTGGCGCCGTCGATCGTTGCCGGGCCATCCGGCCCACCCCCTGGTGATCCTGCCGTGCCGTTCCTGCTCCGCCCGCCCCAGAGCCTATGCCGTGCGGGGTGGACCCGGTCACGCGATGTGCTCCAATTCGTCGAGGCGGACGGGGTGGTTGAGCGGGGCGCCGTGCGCGTACCGGACGAGTTCGTCGACGGCCAGCGCGCCGAGCCGCCCCACCTCGTTGCCCTGGGCGCCCGCCATGTGCGGCGTGATGAGGACGTTGGGCAGGTCCCACAGCGGGTGGTCGGCGGGCAGCGGCTCCGGGTCCGTCACATCGAGCACGGCGTCGATCCGGCCGCTGACCACGTGCTCCACCAGGGCCTCGGTGTCCACGAGGGGGCCGCGCGCGGTGTTGACCAGCAGGGTGCCGGGCCGCAGCAGGGCCAGGCGGCGGGCGTCGAGCAGCTGCCGGGTCTCGTCGGTGTCGGGCGCGTGCAGGGTGACCACGTCGCTCGCGGTGAGCAGGGTGTCCAGGTCGGTGCGGGTGACGCCGAGCAGGACGGCCTCGGTGTCCTCGATGTACGGGTCGTACAGGAGGACATCGACGTCGAGCGAGCGCAGCAGCCGCACCACCCGGCGGCCCACGTGCGAGGCGCCGACGACCCCGACGGTGAGGCCGCGGGTGCCGAGCCAGTGGTGCCGGTCCAGGTCGGCGTCGGTGCGGTGGGTGCGCCGAGTGCGGAAGAGATGGGCGAGCGGGAAGGCCCGCTTGGCGCCCATGATGATCGCCGCGAGGGTGAACTCGGCGACCGGCACGGCGTTGGCGGCGGCGGCCGACGACACCGCGATGCCGCGCTCGTAGGCCTCCCGTCCCAGGAAGGGCTTGACGGTGCCGGCGGCGTGGATCACCGCGCGCAGCCGGGGCGCCGCGTCGAGCACGGAGGTGTCGATGGGCGGGCAGCCCCAGCCGGTGAGCAGCACCTCGCACTCGGCGAGCGCGGCGCGCGCCTGCGGGCTGGTGAACTCCCGCAGGACGTGCGGCGGCCGGATGTCGGCCGCGTCCTCGAGCCGGACCCGTACGGCGGGCGGGAAGACCTCGTCGACGACCGAGGAGTGCATCGCCAGAACCGTACGGGGCCGCCGCGGGGGCGGTGTGGTGCCGGAGGCCGCGGCCTCGGCCCCGGTCGACACCTCGTCAGTGGTACGCACCCTGCCTCCGGACAGTAAACGTGTTCTATCAGGTGACCGAACGCTAAGGACATGGCCGCACGACCGTCAACCCAAAGAGCGCGTCTGATCCGCGAGTTGGCAGGTCAGGCGCACAAATCCCGTTCAGGGGCGTCCGATTGAGAGGGGTGTATCCGTGCAGGGCTTGCCCGTATCTCTTGACGGTAGGGTTAAACGCTTACTAACTTGCCGCCGCAGTAACGCAGTTCTTGCGTCACCCGGCCGAACAGGACCGCCCCATGACTGCTACCGCGCCACCCTCAGCCGTACCCCGCCCCATCCGCAGCACCCTGTGGCAGCGCGTCAAGCGCGACAAGGTGATGCTGCTGCTCTGCCTGCCCGGCTTCCTGTACTTCGTGGTGTTCCACTACGTGCCGCTGCTCGGCTACATGGTGGCCTTCCAGGACTACCAGCCCTACCTGGGCTACATGCACAGCGCCTGGACCGGCCTCGCCAACTTCGCGAGCGCCTTCGCCGACCCCGACTTCTGGTCGGCGACCGGCAACACGCTGGAGATCGCCCTCGTCCAACTGGTCCTGTTCTTCCCCGTGCCGATCGGGCTCGCGCTGCTGCTCAGCAGCATCGTCAGCGACAAGCTGCGGCGCTTCGTGCAGAGCGTCGTCTACCTGCCGCACTTCATCGGCTGGGTCATCATCGTCTCCATCTTCCAGCAGATCCTCGGTGGCGCCGGGGCGGTCCCGGACCTGCTCGAAGCGGTCGGCCTGCCGCACTACGACATGATGACCGACCCGAACGCGTTCCCCTGGCTGCTCGCGCTGCAGGTCATGTGGAAGGACGCCGGCTGGGGCACCATCATCATCCTCGCCGCGCTGCTCAATATCGACCGCGGCCGGTACGAGGCGGCCGCCATGGACGGCGCCGCGCGTTGGCGCCGGTTCTGGCACGTGACCCTGCCCGGTCTCGCCCCGGTCCTGGTGCTGCTGCTGATCCTCAACCTCGGCAACATCCTCACGGTCGGCTTCGAGCAGATCCTGCTGCAGCGCGACGCCGTCGGCCCCGGCGCGGGCGAAGTCCTCGATACATACGTCTACTTCCACGGAATCAAGGACAACCAGTGGGGCACCGCGGCCGCCGTCGGCCTGGTGAAGGCGGTCATCGGCACGGCCCTGGTCATCGGCGCCAACAAGTTCGCCCACCGGCTCGGACACGAAGGGGTATACAGGGGTGCTGACCGCTGAGACGACCGCCGTGCGGACAGGCCGCAAGGCCGCACCCGCCACACAGAACGCCGGGCACGGCGAACTCCGCCCGTCGGGCGTCCGCCCGCCGTGGATGGAGCGACCCACCCGGGCCGGCCTCTTCCTCAAGGGGCTCGCCCTGGTCGTCGTCGTGGCCCTCGTCGCGTACCCGCTGCTCGGTGTGATCGGGACGAGCTTCGCCTCGCAGACCGACATCATCCACGCCAACGGCCTCGTCCTGTGGCCCGACCACCCCAACCTCGACGCCTACCGCACGGCCTTCACCGGGGGCCGGGTCACCCGCGCCCTGTTCGTCAGCATCGCGGTCACCGTCGCGGGTACCGCGTGCAGTCTGCTCGCCACCATCGGCATGGCGTACGGCCTGTCGCGGCGCGGCATCGTCGGCGGCCGCTTCCTGCTGATGACGGCCCTGTTCACGATGCTGTTCAACGCGGGCGTCATCCCCAACTTCCTGCTGGTCAAGGAGCTCGGCCTCTACAACACCTTCGCCGCCCTGGTCCTGCCCACCATGGTCAGCGCCTTCAACCTCGTGGTGATGCGGGCGTTCTTCATGAACCTGCCGGAGGAGCTGTACGACGCCGCGAAGGTCGACGGCGCGGGCGACTTCCGCACCCTGATCCAGGTCGTGTTGCCGCTGTCGAAGGCGGTCATCGCCGTCGTCGGCCTCTTCTACGCGGTCGCCTACTGGAACGCGTACTTCAACGCCCTGCTCTACCTCGGCGACAACGACAAGTGGCCGCTGCCCATGGTGCTGCGCACCTTCATCCTCCAGGGACAGAACCTCGACACGGCCGCGGCCGGTGAGGCGATAGCCCCGCAGCAGGCCGTGCAGATGGCCGTGCTCGTGATCGCGGTCGTGCCGATCCTGCTCGTCTACCCGTTCCTCCAGCGCTACTTCACCAAGGGCGTCCTCACCGGCGCCGTCAAGGGCTGAGACGCCCCAGGGCCCGCACACCGGCCGCCACCCCCCGACTTCCCGTGTGCCCCTTCACGTTGAGGAGACTTCGCATGCCCGGCACCACGACCCTTAACCGCCGCACCATGCTCCGCTGGGGTGTGGGCGCCGGGCTCGGCGTCGCCGCCGCGCCCCTGCTCGCCGCGTGCGGCGACGGCGGCACGGCCGCCAAGGCGGAGGCCAAGAGCGCCAAGCTGCTGCCTGCCACCGCCATCCGCAACATCGGCATCGAGGCCGACCTGCCCGGCACCGCCGCGGGCGTGCCCGCCGCCTTCCTGAAGTACCCCACCGAGATGGCCCGCGCCACCAAGGGCACCCCGCTCAAGGGGGCCAAGAAGATCACCGCGGTCACCGAGACCTTCGCCCCGCTGCCCCCGGAGCGCGGCAAGAACGTCGCCTGGCGGGAAATCGAGAAGCTGCTGGGCACCAAGGTCGACTTCACGGCCGTGCCGGCCGACGACTACCCGGCGAAGTTCTCCACCATGGTCGCCGGTGACCAACTCCCCGACATCTTCATGTACCCGGAGACCGGCGGCGTCGACAACAAGGCGGCCTTCCTCGCCTCCACCTGCGCGGACCTCACCCCGTACCTCGCCGGCGACAAGGTCAAGAAGTACCCCAACCTGGCGGCGATCCCCGAATACGCCTGGCAGGAGGCCATCTTCGGCGGCAAGCTCTACGGTGTCCCGATCGCCCGCTCCGGCAGCGGCGGTGCCGGGTTCTACCGCGCGGACCTGTTCAAGCAGGCGGGCGTGGACAGCCTCGACGACATCGACAGCCTGGAGCGGCTCGTCGAACTGGCCAAGGAGCTGACCGACACCAAGAAGAAGCAGTACTTCTTCACCGGTGGCAGCATGAACCTGCTCGCCATGTCGGCCGGTGCCCAGTACTTCTGGACGCACGACACCAAGTCCGGTGAGTGGACGTACCAGTTGGAGGACGAGGCCTACCGGCACGCCATCGAGACGGCAGCCAAGCTGTACAAGGCGGGCTGCTTCTACCCCGGCACGGTACAGATGTCGGGCGCCCAGAAGGCCCAGTACACCGACCTGTTCAAGAACGGGAAGGCCGCGTACGTGTACGACGGCATGCCCTCCTACCTCACCACCGGCACCGGGTACGTCGATGCGATGAGCGCCATCGACGAGTCCTTCGACGTCCGCCCGATGGTGCCCGTCGGCAAGGACGCGGTCGCCTGGAGCGACAACCCCGTGCTGGAGAACTGCCACATCACCAAGGCGGGCCGGGGCCGGGTCGAGGAGATCCTGCGGCTCGCCGACTTCGCCGCATCCCCCTTCGGCTCGCTCGAATACACCCTCATGAACTACGGCGTCGAGGGCACCGACCACAAGCGCGACAAGCACGGCACGCCCGTCCTCACCAAGCAGGGCACCCAGGACGTCACCGTGCCCTGGACCAAGTTGGCCTCGGCCGCGCCCGCGTTCTTCAGCGCGACACACCCCGAAGCGGCCCGCTACGCCCACGAGGCGTACACCAAGATCATTCCGATGCTGGCCGAGGACCCGACGCGCGGCTACACCTCGCCCACCTGGGACTCCAAGGGCGTCGGCAGCCTGTACACGATCCACCTCGACGGCGTGAAGGACCTCGTCACGGGGCGCAAGCCGCTCTCGTCCTACGACGCCCTCGTCAGGAAGTGGCGCAAGGCGGGCGGCGACACGTGCCGCGCCGAGTTCAAGCAGGCCGCCGAGCAGGGCGGGAAGAAGGGGGCCAAGTGAGCACCAGCAGACGTACGTTGCTCACCGCCGCCACCGGTGCGGCGGTCACCGTCCCCCTGTTCGGCGCCCCTGCACACGCCGCGGGCTTCGACCCCCGGCCCGGCTCCGACGGTGTCGGCGACCCGCTGTTCCCGACCCTCGGAAACGGCGGCTACCAGGTCGACCACTACGACCTCACCTTCGACTTCACCCCGGCCACCTACGACTTCACGGCCTCGGTGACCCTGCACGCCCGCGCCACCCACGACCTGTCGGCCTTCAACCTCGACACGGACGGACACACCATCGACTCCGTCACGGTCGAAGGACGCCAGGCGCGCACCGCCCTCACCCTCGGCCAGTCCGGCCAGGAACTGACCGTCACCCCGCAGGCCCCGCTCCACAAGGGCGCCCCGTTCACGACCACCGTCCGCTACCACGGCAACGGCAAGGCACTACGCGCCGGGCTCACCGGCTGGCGCTTCGGGACGGACGGTGGATTCGCCTCGGCGGTGCAGTCCTCGCGCGCGGACACCTTCCTGCCGTGCAACGACACCCCGTCCGACAAGGCCACCTGGGCCTTCCACATCACCGCGCCCAAGGGCTATGTCGCCGCGGCCAACGGTGAGTTGACGGGAAAGGACCGGAGCGGCGACGGCTCCACCGTGTGGCACTTCGCGCTGCGCGAGCGGATGCCCACCGAGCTGCTCGGCATCGCCGTCGTCAAGGGCACGTACCTGTACGGCAGTTCGCACACCGGCCTGCCGCTGCGGCACATCGTCCCGCAGGGCCGCGAGGACTTCTACGCGCCGATCGTCGCCCGCACCCCGGACCACCTGGCGTGGCTGGAGGCGAAGTTCGGCCCGTACCCGTTCTCCGTCTACGGCGTCCACATCTACGACGGGTACACCGACGCCCTGGAGAACACCACGCTCACCCTGATGGGCACCAACTGGTTCAAGGACGACGCGGCCGGCCACCCCACGTACGAGAACACCATGGTCCACGAGCTGACCCACCAGTGGTTCGGCGACAGTGTCACCCCGCACGACTGGCAGCAGGCCTGGCTCAACGAGGGGCCCGCGGTGTACTACGCGGCCCTCTACAGCGAGGAGCGGGGCTGGTCGCGGATGGCTGACAAGATGCAGGCCACGTACGAGAAGCTGGACGCGATCCGCGCGAGCGACGGCCCTCCGGGGCTGCCCAAGGCGCTCGGCGGCACCAATATCTACGACGGTGGGGCGCTGGTGCTTTACGCGCTGCGGCTCCATGTGGGGCAGAAGAAGTTCGACCGGGTGATGGGGTTGTGGCCGCGGCGCTTCAAGGACCGGACCGTCACCAGCGAGGACTTCATACGGCACGCCGTGGAGGTGACGGGGGAGCGAGGGGTCGATCGGTTCCTGCGGGACTGGTTGTTCGGGGTGAGGAATCCGCCGCTGACCGAGGTTGCCGATTAAGCCCCTCACATCAACGAGAGGAAGACACCGCATGAGATCGGCCATCCGCGCCACCGTCACGGCGTTACTGTCCGCCGCGGCGATGGGGCTCACCCTCCTGCCCGCACCCCGCGCGACCGCAGCCGACACGGCGGTCCTGCGTGCGGCGCCCCACGGCTCCGGCTCCGCCTGCACGCTCGATCACCCGTGTTCGCTGGAAGGCGCACGCGACGCCGCACGCACCCTCAGCGGCGACGACGTCCGCGTCGAACTCGCGGACGGCACCTACACGTTGAGCCGCCCGCTCGACCTCGGCGCCAAGGACTCCGGTGTCACCTGGGCCGCCGCCCCCGGCGCCCACCCCGTCCTCTCCGGAGGCCGCGCGATCACCGGCTGGTCCACCAACGACGACGGGACCTGGACCGCGCGGGTCCCGGAAGGTGTCACCCCGCGTCAGCTCTTCGTCGACGGCGTACGGGCCACCCGCGCGCGTGGCGACTCCTGTGCCGCCTCCGTGTGCGACGCCACCAAGACAGGTATGACCGGCGCCGAACGCACCGGCATCGACCAGTGGGCGCGGCCCACCGACGCCGAGGCCGTCATCCGGGTGCGCTGGCGCAACTACCACTGCCGGATCGCCTCCGTCAGCGGCGACCTCATGACGTTCGCCAAGCCCTGCTGGACCAACTCCTCCTCCGGCACCGGCCGCACGGGACCCGCCTGGGACACCACCACCGTCGACTCCAGCCGCTACGCGAAGGTGTCCTACTTCGAGAACGCCCGCGAACTCCTCGACAAGCCGGGCGAGTTCGTGTGGGACTCGTCCGCGCGCACCGTCACGTACCTGCCCCGAAAGGGCGAGAACCCGCGCCGCTCCCAGGCGATCACCCCCGCCACCGAAGGGCTCGTGAACCTCGACGGTGCCCACGACGTCCGCGTCACCGGCATTGGCTTCGCGTACGCCGCCTACCGGCAGCCCAGCACCGACGAGGGCTACGCGGGCACCCAGGCCGGACTGACACTCACCGGAGCCACAGGCCCCGTCGACCACGCCGGCCGCCACTACACGAAGCCCGCCGCCGCGCTCACCGTCCGCGGGGGCCGCGACGTGGTCGTCGACGACGCCTCCTTCACCCGGCTCGGCGGCGCGGGTGTGATCTTCGAGCGGGGCACCCAGGACTCCACCCTCACCCGCTCCCGGTTCACCGACCTGTCCTCCGGCGCCGCCTACATCGGTGACACCGAACCCAGGCCGACCGCCGAACTCACCGGCGCCCGCAACACGGTGTCGTACAACACCGTCCGACACACCGGCGTGGAGTACACGGACGCCGTAGGGATCTGGACGGGCTACGAGGCGGGCACCGTCATCGACCACAACACTCTTGAGGACCTGCCCTACTCCGGCATCTCCGTCGGCTGGGGCTGGAACCAGCCCGAGGTCCAGAAGTCCGTCCTGCGCGACAACCGCATCACGAACAACCGCATCACCAATGCCATGCGGGTCGAGTACGACCAGCACGACGGCGGCGCCATCTACACCCAGGGCGCCCAGCCCGGCACCGTGATCTCCGGGAACTACCTCAACCGCAGCGCGTACGGGAACACCGAGCGCGACGGCAACGGCATCTACCTCGACGAGCAGTCCAGCCACATCACCGTCACCCGCAACGTCCTGACCCGGCTCGGCTACAAGTGGGTCTCCAACTGGGCCGACTACGGCATCGACAACCACGCCACCGGTAACTGGACGGACACCGACGCCCCTGCCCTCGCAGGCACCGGCTCTACCATGACCGACAACCACGCCAAGCTTGACCGGCTGCCCGCCGAGGCGCTGAAGGTGGCCGGTTCGGCCGGCGCGAACCCGCACGGCACGGTCGAACAGCTCCGCCGCGACCTCGCCCGCACCGGCACCGCCACCCAGTCCTCCACGGACGGCACCGCCACCGCGGCACGCGCGATCGACGGTGACACCTCCACCGACACCCGCACACAGTCCGAGCCGGGCGCCTGGTGGCAGGTCGACCTCGGCGCCGTCCGGCACGTCGGCCAGGTCGAGGTCTGGAACGACGCGTCGACGTCGACAGCCGACTTCGACGTACAGCTCGCCACGTCGGCCGACTTCTCCGACGCCACCACCGCACACATCACGGGCAAGGCCCTGCACCCCACCCTCCTCGACACCAACGACGAGGCGCGCTATGTCCGCATCAAGCTGAAGGGGACCGGCCGGGTGGGGCTGAGCCACGTGCTGGTGCATCCCTGACGGGGGCGCGACCCCAACAGCGCTTAGGGTCAACCCATGGATCACGAACCCATGCGACGCGTCGCCGAGTTCCGCGAGACGTTCGACGGTTCGGCCGAGGCCGAACGTCCCGAACTGGCGGAACACCGGCGGACGTTGCTCACCGAAGAAGCCCGCGAAGCCGCCGAGGCCCTCACCGACCTCGCGAACGCCCTGCGGGCCGGCGACGATCCGGGCACCGCGTACCGGGCGTTGGCCAAGGAGCTGGCCGATGTCCTCTACGTCACGTACGGAGCCGCCGACGCGCTGGGGATCGACCTGCCGGCCGTCTTCACCGAGGTCCACCGGTCCAACATGAGCAAGCTCGACGCGGACGGCCGGGTCCTGCGCCGGGACGACGGCAAGGTGCTCAAGGGGCCCGGCTACCGGCCGCCGGTCCTGGACGACGTCGTCGAGTGGCCGCCGACCGGGTCCCCGGCATGACCGGACGAACGCCCGCCGGCCCACTGAACTTCGTCGTCGTCCTCACCGACGACCAGGGCCGCTGGGCCATGCCGCACCGCATGCCCGAGCTGCACATGCCGCACCTCGCGCGCCTCCAGGAAGACGCCGTGGAACTGGACCAGTTCTACTGCGCATCACCGGTCTGCTCCCCGGCCCGCGCGTCCCTGATGACGGGGCGGATGCCCTCGGCACACGGCGTACACGACTGGCTCGTCGGCGAACGCCACCCGGACGCCGAACCCGACCACTACCTGAACGGCCAACCCACCACACCAGAGGTCCTCGCCGACGCCGGCTACGCGTGCATGATGAGCGGCAAGTGGCATGTCGGCCACTCCCAGTGGCCCGCCCCCGGATTCACCGACTGGTACGCGCACCGCTACGGCGGAGGCCCCTACTACGACGCCCCCGTGTGGTCACCCGACGGCACACCCACCGCCCAAGAGGGCTACCTCACCCACGCCATCACCGACAACGCCGTCCGCTTCCTCCGCGAGCGGGACCGCGACCGCCCCTTCTACCTCCAGGTCAACTACACGGCCCCGCACGACCCGTGGATCGACAGCCACCCGGCGCGGTACCTCGACCGCTACGCCGACTGCGACTTCCCCTCCGTGCCCCGCGAACCACGCCACCCCTGGACGAACCCCCGGCGACGCGCCTTCCAGGCCGCGTTCGACGACCCGGTGCCACACCTCGCCGGCTACTGCGCCTCGCTCACCGCGGTCGACGACGGCCTGGCCGACCTGCGGGCCGAGCTGGAGGCCCAAGGCGTATGGGAATCCACGGTGTTGCTGTTCACCGCCGACAACGGGTTCTCCTGCGGACACCACGGCCTGTGGGGCAAGGGCAACGGCACCTTCCCCCTGAACTTCTGGGACAACTCCGTGCGCGTCCCCGCCGTCGCGCGCGTTCCTGGCGGCATGCGCGGCGTGAGCGACCGCCTGATCAGCGCGGCGTCCTGGCACGCCACCGTGTGCGAACTCGCCGGAGTCCGGGCGCCGGACGACCAGTGGGGAGTCAGCGAGTCGTTCGCCGACCTGCTGCGCGGACGCCCGGCGCCGCGGCCGGAGACGGTCGTCGTCCTCGCGGAGTACGGCCAGGGCCGGATGATCACCGACGGCCGCTGGAAACTCGTCGTACGCTCCGAGGGCCCCGGAGAGCTCTACGACCACACCGACGACCCGGACGAGCGCACCAACCTCTTCGACACACCCACCGCCCGCGGCACCCAACAGGACCTCACGGCCGCGCTGCACGACTGGTTCGCCCACCACGAACGCGCGGGCATGTCCGCCTACCACCACCGGGTCACCGGCCACGGTCAGGTCCATCCGCTGTCCCGGGGCCGCGACGACGAGGCCACGTACGTACAGGACGACGCCCCTTGAACCCGAGCAGGCCCCACTGAACCCGAGTCGGCCCCTCCGGACTCAGATCTTCGGCGGCTCCCCGGACCCGCCCGCGAGCTCCCACGCCGCGACGTCCTCGTAGCGCCTCGGCGTGGAGGCGTTCCCGGGGATGCTGGCGACCAGATGGAGGCGCAGTGAGCGCCAGCGGCGGCCGGTGAAGGCGTCGAGGGCGGCGGCCGCCTCCGGGACGGACGTCGTGTCGTGACGGCGGGCGCGGGCCAGCGTGAGGTGAGGACGCAACGGACGCTCCGGGAAGGCGACCCCGCACGCTCCGACCTGCTTCCGGACCGCTCCGGACAGCAGGTGCAGGCCGTCCAGGTCACCCTCCAGGCCGCTCCACAAGACACGGTCGTCGAAGTGGCCGCCGCCGCGCAGCGCCAGCTCGGGGGAGGGGTGGGTGGCCGCGAGGTCGCCGAGCGGCTGCCGGAGCCGCTGGATCGCCGCCATCGGCTGCTCGCCGAGGAACGCCAGCGTGATGTGCCAGTCCTCGATGCGATTCTGCCGCAGGCGGGGATGGGCCGCGTAGACCGGGCGCAGCGCGTGGGCCAGTTCCTCCTTCGCGTCGTCGGGCGGGGCGAGGGCGATGAACGCGCGCAGGGTGGCGGCGGGCTCGGGCGGTTCGGTCACGTGTGCCTTCGTGTGTGTCTCGGTCGGTGGGTGGAAGGGGCCGGGCGGGGTGAGGGCCCTGGTGGAAGGGCCCGGTCACTCCAGGATCTCGACGTACCCGTCCGCCCCGTGCACTCGGATCCGCTGGCCGTCCCGGATCAGCCGCGTGGCCCCGTCCACGCCGACGACCGCCGGCAGACCGTACTCGCGGGCGATCACCGCGCCGTGCGTCATCAGCCCGCCCACCTCCGTGACCAGGCCCGCGACGGCCACGAAGAGCGGCGACCAACTGGGGTCCGTGTAGGCCGTGACCAGGATGTCGCCCGCCTCCAGATCGGCCTCCGCCATGTCGAGGACGACGCGGGCCCGCCCCTCGATGGTCCCGGCGGACACCGGCAGGCCGATCAGCGCGCCGTCCGGCACGTCCTCGCGCCGGTACGTTCCGCTGACGGCCTCACCGTCCGAGGTGAGTACGCGCGGGGGCTTGAGCGACTGGTACGTACGGAAGTCGTCCCTGCGCTGCTCGATGAGCCGGCCGTCCGCCCGGTTCGCGCGCACGACCTCGTGGAGTTCCTGGAACGTCAGGTAGTGGATGTCCTCCGCGTCATCGAGCACGCCCGCTCGCACCAGCCGCCCCGCCTCCTCCAACAGTGCCCGCTTGTAGACGAAGTAGCGGCGGATGATGCCGTACTTGGGGTACTCGCGGTATCCGATGAAGGTGCGGACACGGTCGATCATCCGCTTGGTCTCATCGGCCTTCCCGGCCCCGTCCACAGGCAGGGCGCGCAGGCGGGACAGCACGTCCGCTTCCTTCTGGCGCGCCTTCTCAAGCCCCTCCTCGAACCGCCGCGCGGCTGCGCCCGGTTCGAAGTTCCGTACGTTGTCGAGGATCACCGGCACGAGCGTGGTGGGGCGTTCGCTCCAGCGCGGCCGCGTGATGTCGATCTCGCCGACGCAGCGCATGCCGTACCGGTCCAGGTAGGCCTCGAAGGCGCCGCGCGCCTCGGGTCCGCCGGCGCGCTTCGTCAGCTCGTCCAGGAAGGTGTCGTCCGCGAGTTGTCCGGCGCCCTGGAGGAAGGTCAGCACCTCCGGCAGCGGGCGGATCACGTCCGCGACGTCGAGCAGCGCGAGCCCCATCTCCGACGTGATGTTGCCGGGGGCGGACAGCGTGAGCGTGTCAGCGGCGTTCTTCTCACCCAGCCACTCGTACAACTTGTCGTTGAGCCACCATGTGGCCTCCATGCCCGCCATGATCGCCTGCATGCTCAGCCGGTCCCCGAGGGCCCGCTTGTGCTCCTCGAAGGCGTCGAGCAGAAAGTCGAACAGGGCAGGACCGGTCTTCGTCCGGATCTCGCGCTCCAGGGCGGCGATGGATTCCTGGCTGCGCTCGATCAGTCCGGTGACGATGGCCGGGTCGGTCTCGATGGGGGCGGGCGGACCGCTGTCGGCCGGTCGCGCGGCGGGGGCCGGGTCCGGGTCCGGGAGCGTCGGGACGAAGTCGCCGCGGTCAAGGACGGTTTCGAGGGCGTCCCTGATCAGCGGATCGCCCCTGCCGACGATGTCGAGGAGGCCCGCGCGGCTCGTCGGTGCGCCCAGCCGCCGGGTGGCGTCGACGAACAGCCGCCCGCCGGCCTCGTGCATCGGCGCCATCGCCGTCAACTGCCATACGGAGATGCCCAGCGGCCTCATCGCGTCGGTCATCATCTGCTGATGGCCGACGGAGAGGTAGACATGATTCTCCTGGTCGTCGCGCTCGGGAACCGGGAACAGCGTTGTGATCGGCCGGCTCTGCACGATCTGGAACTCGGCGTCGGCGTCGCCGCCACCGTCATCGGCGCCGCCACCGGTCAGGCACCATTCGATGTCCTGCGGTCGGCCGAAGTGCGCCTCGATGCGGCGCCCGAGCTCCACCAGCCGTACGACCTGGGCGTCGGTCAGCGACGGCTGTTCCTGCCGCCGCGCGTCGACCGTCACTTCCTCCGTGCCACCGCCCGGGAGCGCGTACACGGCAAGCTGCTTGGCGGCGATGGTGCGCTCGACGACCTCGCCGCCGCGCACCCGGAAGACGTCCGGGTTCACCAGGCCGGAGACCAGGGCCTCGCCGAGGCCGAAGCCGGCGTCCACGGTGGCGACCTTGCGGTTGCCCGTGACCGGGTCGGCCGTGAACAGGATGCCGGACGCCTCCGGGCACACCATCCGCTGCACGACCACGGCCATGTCGACCGTACGGTGATCGATGCCGGCCCGCTGACGGTAGGTCACGGCCCGCTCGGAGAACAGCGAGGCCCAGCACCGGCTGATGTGCTGGAGGATCGCCTCAGAACCGACGATGTTCAGGTACGTGTCCTGCTGGCCGGCGAAGGAGGCCGTCGGCAGGTCCTCGGCGGTGGCACTGGAGCGGACGGCGCAGGCGGTCCGCTCGCCAAGCCCGGAGAGCGCGCGGGTGATCCCGGCCGCGAGGTCGTCCGGCACACCGATCCCCTCGACGATCCGGCAGAGCTCCGCGCTGAGTGTCCGGATCGCCTCCCGGTCGTCCGGATCCGTGCGCGCCAGCCGGTCGAGCCGCTCGTCGAGCGACGGCGCGTCGGCCACGACCCGCCGGAAGGCACCCGTCGTCACGCAGAAACCGGCCGGCACCCGGACGCCCTCGATCCGCGCGAGCCCGCCCAGGTGCGCGCCCTTGCCGCCGACGACGGCGACGTGTGTCTCGTCGACCTCCTGCAGACCCACCACGTACTGCTCGCTCACTGCGCTGCCTCCCGGGGCGGCCGTCCGTTCGTGACAGCTCACTATGGATCACGTATGCCGGATCACGAATGGTGAATCCCGAATCACGAATTATGACTCCAGGGCCGCGCGGCGCAGGTGCGCGGCGAGCGCTTCGGCCGCGGGCGACGCGGCGCCGTCCTTCGCGCCCCAGGCCAGCAGATGGCGCCGACGGGCCCACGGGTCCTGCAACTCGCATACGTCGAGGGGGTGGTGGGGGTCGATCGCGCGACGCGGCACGACGGCGAGCCCGGCGCCCGCGGCGGCGAGGGAGACGAGGACGTTCAGGTCGGCGACTGTCGTGCGGTGGCGCACCACCGGCGCGTGCGGCCCGAGCCGCTTCTCGATCCAGCGGCGCAGCGAGGATCCGGCGTCGAGGCCGACGAGCGGGTGCTCGGCGACCTCGCTGTACGTCAGTGAGGTCCGCCCGCCGAGGACCCCGCCCGCCTGGCCGATCACGACGATGGAGTCATCGCCCAGGGGTTCCGTGCGCAGTCCGCTGTCGCTCGCCTCGTCGTCGATGACGACGCCCAGGTCCGCCTCGCCGTCGGCGAGCCTTCGTACGGTCTGTGGTGTGCGGCTCTCGGACACGGTGACGTCGGTGTCCGGATGGGCGCGGAGGAACGGGACCAGGGCCTGCGGCACGAGCCGGTGCATCGCGGATCCGCCGCCCAGCAGGGTGAGTTGGGCGATCGGGGACCGGGTGTAGCTGGCGACGGCGCTGTCGAGGCGCGCGGTCCTGTCGAGTACGTCGCGTGCGTGGCGGGCCAGCGTCGCCCCCGCGGGAGTGGGCCGTACGCCCCGGCGGCCGCGGATCAACAGCGTCACCCCGGCGTGGTGTTCCAGCGAGCGGACCCGGGCGCTGGCCGAGGGCAGGCTCAGGTGCATGCGCCGGGCGCCCGCCGTGATCGAGCCCTCCGTGACGATGTGAAGGAAGAGCCGCAGGTCGTCCAGGTCGTAGCGCACCGACACATCCTAGGCCGATCCTGGGCCACAGCCTTAGGGACAGGCTTAGGCTGGGAACGTCGATGACGCATTGTGGCGTCGATCGTCGATGGGTGATGCTCTGCGGGTGATGGAGCCCCTTCTTGTCCTGCTGGCCGGTGTCGCCGCCGGAGCCCTGAACGCCATCGGAGGCGGCGGAACCTTCGTGGCGCTGCCCGCGCTCGTCGCCGTCGGCCTGCCACCGGTGGTCGCGAACGCGGTGTCGCGGGTCGCCCTCGTACCCGGAGCGGTCGCCAGCGCGTGGGTCTACCGACGCGAACTCGCCCCCGTAGGAACCGCGTCCACCAAGGCGTTGACAGCGATCAGCGTGGTGGGCGGCGCGGTCGGAGCGGGTCTTCTGCTGGTGCTTCCGGCTGCCTCCTTCGACGCAGCGGTGCCGTGGCTGCTCGCGTTCGCGACGGTGGTCCTGGCCTTCGGTCGGCACCTTTCGAGTGCGCTGGGCCGCCCGGTCGGCATGAGTGCACGCACGGTCCTGATCGGACAGTTCTTCCTCGGTGTGTACGGCGGTTACTTCGGCGGAGCCGTAGGCATCCTGATGCTGGCCCTGTGGGGCATCGGCTTCGGACTCGACGCCGCGGCCGGCAATCCGATGCGGGTGACCCAGCTCGCTGCCATGTACCTCAGCGCGACCGTGCTCTTCCTCCTGGCCTCGGACGCGCTGACCGCTCCGCTGCTCCTCACGGCCATGCTGGTCGGCGCGGTGGCGGGCGGCTTCGCCGGCGCCCACCTGGCCCGCCGCCTCTCGGCCCGGCTGCTGCGGGGCGTCCTGCTGACGACAGCCGTGACCACGACCGTGCTGTATTTCCTACGGGGGTGACCATGTGGGCCGGGGGGTGTGTGGTGGGGGTGCCTTATGGCGGTCCCGTCCTCGGTTCGATAGAAACAGGAACCATGGAACCCCGTCCCACCGGATACACGCCCGCGGCATACGGCGCGGTCACCGTGCTCGTCGGCGCCCGCAACGGCGCCTATCCGTACGCCAATTCGCTGCTCGTACGCGGCACGAGTGCCTCGCTGGTCGTCGACCCCTCGCTGTCGCTCGTCGACGACGCGCCGCCCGCGGACCTGGTCCTGGTGAGCCACGCCCACGAGGACCACATCGCCGGCCTCGGACGCTACGAAGTGCCGGTGCATGTGCACCACGGCGACCTCGACGCGCTGCGCTCGCGCGCGGCACTCGTCTCGGCGCTCGGACTGCCGCCGGACACGGTCGACGCCGTCGACGCGGCGATGCGGGACGAGTTCTACGTAGCGGGCCGCCTGGACGCGCAGGCGTTCAAGGACGGTGCCGTGTTCGACCTGGGAGGGCGGACCGTGACCGTCGTCCACCTCCCCGGACACACCGCGGGCCACAGTGGATTCCTGGTCGAACCGGACGGCTTCCTGTTCGTCGCGGACATCGACCTGACGTCGTTCGGCCCGTACTACGGCGACGTGGGCAGCAGCCTCGTCGACTTCGAGACATCGATGCGGCGGTGTGCGGAGATCGACGCCCGCTGGTACGGCACCGCCCACCAGAAGGGTGTGATCGAGGGAGCGGCGGAGTTCCGTCGCCGGCTCGGCGCGTACGCCGGTGTGGTGGAGAAGCGCGACGCCGAACTGCTGGCCTTCCTGAGCGAGCCGCACACACCGGACGAGATCGCCGACCACCGGCTGGTGTACCGCCCGCATGTCGAGGGGCCGCAGATCCGGCCCGTGGAACTGCGCACGGCGCGGCGGCACTTGGACCGGCTGATGGGGCAGGGGCGGGTGGAGGAAGTGGAGAACGGGCGCTTCCGTGCCGCGTAGGGGCGCGGCACGGAGGGAGGTTCTCGGCGCCTCACGGACTCAGACCAGCGCCGCGACCAGCACGGCGAACGCGGCGACGATGACGGCGACGCGGATGTAGTGGTAGCGGTCCCAGCGGCTCATCTGCTCCTTCCAGTCCGCGGGCCGGTTCTCGGCGGTCCACGTCTTGCCCTGGTTGTTGATGGGGACGAGCAGCAGGAGCGACATGACCACGCTGACGATCAGCAGCGCGCCGGCGATGACGACGAGGCCCGCGCCGTCGTCCCCCCACCCCGCGACGGCCCAGATCGCGATGAGGACGAGCGACCCGATGTACCAGAACGGCATCACGGCGCCGAGCATCCGGCCCCCGTGGGAGCGGGCCTGCTGATTGGCGTCGTCGGGGAGGCCGCTGAAGATCGGGTTCATGACGAAGGCGACAGAGAACTCCACCCCCACCATCACGCCGAGAACCACGGTGGTGAAGACCTCAAGTGCGTTGATCATGGTGCCCCCTCCTGAGATATCTAGCGGTGCTAGATGATGGGGCAACGCTAGCGCTGCTGCCGCTCGATTGTCTAGCGGTGCTAGGATCGGGTCATGTCGGTACAGGAACGCAAGGAGCGCGAACGCGCGAGCCGCGAGCGCCTCATCGTGGCGACGGCCCGCGAACTCGCCGAGCAGCAGGGCTGGGACGCGGTCACCACGCGGAAGCTGGCCGAGCGCATCGAGTACAGCCAGCCCGTCCTCTACAGCCACTTCCGCGGCAAGCGGGAGATCATCGGCGCCGTCGCCCTCGACGGTGCCGCCGAGCTGGCCGTGGCGCTGCGGGCCGCGACCGCCGCCGCGGACGGCCCGCGCGCCCGGGTTACCGCCCTGGCCCGCGGCTACCTCGATTTCGCCGAGCGGAACCCGGCGGTCTACGACGCCCTGTTCCAGCTCGACGGCGGCCTGGCGTTCGCGCAGGAGGACACCCCGGAACCCCTCAAGGATGCCTTCGCCGCTCTGTTGGAGTGCCTCGGCGAGGTCGCGGGGGAGGGCGTCCACCCGGGCGTTTTCACCGAGCTGTTCTGGGCCTCCCTGCACGGCCTCGCGACCTTGACCAGAGCGGGACGACTGCCGCGTGCGTTCGCCGAACAGAGGGTGGAGCTACTGGTGGACCGGCTCGCCGTGGTCTGACGGCTCGCGGAACTGACGGCTCGCGGAACAACGTGACCACTGTGTGAAGGCGGCCGGGGAGTCCGGTGCAGTTCGTCAACTGGGTGCTGTGTGGCGGAACATGGCGGATCGCGGCTCGTTACGTCCGGTGAGACCGGCTGCGGCACCTGTCGCGTGATGAGCGTACGGGGGAGTGCACACCCCGCAGCCGGCCTCTTCCCCTCCGGCCCGGCCCCGCTTCCTCGAACCAGCGGGGCCGGGCCGTCCCTGTTCCGGCCCCGCTGGGAGCGGGAAGATCAGGACGCCGTCGCCGCCGCGTCGAGGTGGGCCCGCTCCCCGTCCACGTACGAGGCGAGAACGGTGATGTCGGAGATCTTCTCCGGGGGCACGGCGAGGAGGTCGTCGGCGAGGACCGTGAGGTCGGCCTTCATGCCTGGCGCGATGCGCCCGCGCTCGTGTTCGGCGCCGATCGACCGCGCGGAGTGGGTCGTGTATCCCTCCAGAGCCATCAGAGGGGTCAACGCCTGCTCGGGCTGGATCGGTGCCACGTCCGCCCGCGCCGCCGGACGCCGGAGGATCGCGTCGACCATCATGGCGCGAGGGTCGAACGGGGTGATGGGCCAGTCCGACCCCAGGGCGAGCGTCGCGCCGCCGTCCCGGAGGTCGCGGCAACGCCAGCCCTGTGCGGCCCGTGCCGCGCCGAGCCGCTCGGACCAGTTGTCGCTGCGGTCGGCCCGTGTGTGGTGGGTGCCGTGGATGGGCTGCATGCTCGCAGCGACACCCGACCGCACGAATCGCTCGACGGTGTCGTCCGGCACGGTCTCGATGTGCTCGATGCGGTGCGCGGCGCTGGTCGCCGTGTCGCCCAGCGCCCCCAACGCGTCGAGGACGAACGCGACTCCGCGGTCGCCGATGGCGTGCGTGCAGGTCGCGATGGAGCGCGTCGCGAAGTACGCCAAGGCGCGCTCGTAGTCCCCGGGGTCGGTCCACACGGAGGCGGTTCCTTGACCGTGGGAGTCCGGCCTGGACAGCCACGCCGAACCGTTGTCGATGGTCCCGTCGATGAAGAACTTCACACCCTCCACGTGCCACCGTCGGCCGTGAAGTCCCTGCCAGGAGGCGAGACGTTGCCAGTCGTCCTCTGTCGACCCCGCGGGCACCCATGGAGACAGGCGCAAGCGGACGGGGAGCGGCTGCTTCGCCTCGGCGGACTCCAGGACGGGGATGTGGTCCGGGTCGAAGTCCAGGACGTGATTGCCGGTGAGGCCGGTGCCGGCCATCGACCGGAGAACCGAGAGCAGCGCCTCCACGCGCTCGTCGTGGCCGAGCGGCGGAATGTGTGCCTCGGCCAGCGCCACGGCGCTGGACTCCACCAAATACCCGGTCGGTACGCCGGTGTCGTCCGTGGCGACACGGGACGCGTCACCGAACGTCTCCCGACCCGTTATCGAACAGGCCCGCAGGGCCGCCGAGTTGACGATGGCGGAATGTGCGTCACGCATCCGAAGGAACACGGGGGTGTCGGGCGTCGCCTCGTCGAGGACGCGTCCGGTGAACCCGCTCTCGTTGAAGAGGTTCGGGTCGAGGCCCCATCCCAGCACCCACCCGCACGTACGGTCCCGCCCCGCCTCCGCGGCGACGCGGGCCACCACTTCCTGGATCGGGCCCACGTCCGTCAGGTCCAGGCCTCGCGCGATCGACATCCCGGAGACGGTGTGGGTGTGCGAGTCCGTCAGGCCCGGGACGACGGTCGCTGCGCCGTAGTCGTGGACGACCGTCGAAGGCCCGATCCGGGGGCTCAACTCCTGGGCGGTTCCGACCGCCGTGATGGTGTCTCCGGTCAGGGCGATGGCGGCCTCGGTCAGGGGCGGCTCGTCGTTGAGCGTGTGAATCGTCCCGGCGAGGACGACGGTGTCGGCGAAGTGCACGTGGAATCCGATCGATTCGAAGAGGGGCGGAGGGGGAGAGGGGCGGAGAGGGGCGGAGGGCCGGGAGTGGGCCGGGGTCAGGATGCGACCGCGTCCGGTGCTGCCACCGGGTGTTCGGGCCCGCGGGGTTCCGGTTCAAGTCCCCGGTGGCGGCGGGCGATCGACACGAGCGTCGCGCCGAAGAGCAGGCTGGGCACCGCGACGAGCAGCGCGTAGCCCCACGCCGGGATGAGCGTGATCAAGTGGCTGCCGACGAACGGGGCCGCGCCGATCCCGACGACGTAGACGCTGTTGACGAGGGAACCCGTCCGCCCGGTGGAGTCGAGGGCCGACGCCATGCCGAGGACGAGGGCGAGCGCGGCGGCGTACAGGATGCCCCACAGGACCAGGGCGACGCCGAACACGGCGGGGCCCGGCGCCAGGGTGATGGTGACCTTGGCGAGGGTGCTCACCAGGACGATGATCATCAGCGCCGCGGCGCGCCCCAGGCGACGCATGACGAACGGCGCCGCGAGTGCCCCGAGCAGGCCGCCCGCCACCTTGGCCGCGAGGAGCGGGCCGAGCCCCGATGCCGGAACACCGGCGTGCTCGGAGAGCGGAGCGGCCATCGTGTACACCATGTCCTCGGTCAGTGACCAGCAGCCCATCGAGACCGCCAGGACCACGGCGGTGACGGCGAGTCGGGTCCCCGCGGGCCGGACGCCGAGCCCCTGATCGCCGGGCACGGAGTCGTCGAAGGCGGGTGAAGTGGTGCCGGAGACCGTCGAGTTGGGAAGACCGCCCGCGAGCGGGAATCCGACCACGCCGATGAGGGCCAGGACGGTCAGGATGGCCCGCAGGTCGGTGCCGAAGAGCGGGGCCGCCGCGAGCAGGGCCGTGGCGAAGACCCGGTTCAGGACCGTCGTCAACGTGACCGTGCGGTCCGGACTCGTGGTCGCGGCGCTCGCCGCCATCGCCGCGGCGGAGACCGCGCCGCAGCCCAGCCCGCCGACCGCGAACCCGACCACCACGAGCGCCGGCGTCATCGTCACCGCGCCGAGTCCGAAGCCGGCCGCGATGAGCAGGAGGCCCACGCGGGCGACGAGCGGGCGGTCGCTGCGCGCGATGATCGCGGTGACGGCGAACATGCCGACGACCGTGCCCCCGGTCATGGCGGTCATCGTCGATCCGGCCTCCTCGATGGAGAAGCCCAGGGAGGCCTGAAGGGCGGCGATGATCACCGGCACCATGTTGGCGACCATCAGCGACAGGACGCCGGTGCCGACGAAGCCCAGGACGGTACGGCGGGTCAAGGCGGCTGGGTGGCGGGAGAGTTGGGGCACGGAACACCTCGTTGTGTCGACGCTCTGCCGATATGCCGAATCGATTCGGCACGGTGGATGAGTGTGCACCTGAGTCGGCTCGCGGCACAAGGGGTGAGGGGCGAGCGGCGCTGCCGCTCGCGGCTCACTTAGGGTGTGGCGCATGAACCCGCGCACTGTGACGCTCATCGACGTCGCCCGTCGGGTCGGCCTGTCCCGCACCACGGTCTCGGAGGCCCTGAGTGGCAAGGGGCGGGTGTCCGACGAGACCCGCGAGCGGGTCAGGGCGGCGGCGGACGAACTGGGTTACGTGGGCAACCGGCTCGCCCGGCAGTTGCGCACCCGCAGCATCGGAGCCATCGGGTACCACGGTCCGCTGGAGGCCCGTGACCTGGAGTTCTACATGCGCTTCGCGTTCGGTGTCGCGGGGGAGGCGCTGACGTGGGGCGTGGACACGGTGCTGATGGTCGGCGAGGACTCGCTCTCGAGCGGACGGCAGCTCGGTGGCGTGATCGCCGTGGACCCGGGAGTCGACGATCCGGTGGTCACGGCGCTGATCCGCGCGCAGGTCCCCGTCGTGGCGGTCGGCCGCTACGAGTCGTCCGAAGGGCTTCGGGCCGCCGTCACGCTGGAGGCGCGCCACGCCGAACTGCAGAAGGACCTGCTGGAACGCCTCGGGCGCAAGGGGTGTCGCCGCTTCGAACTCTGGGGCATGTCAGCGGACATCACGTCTGCCTTCGTGTCCGATGCCCAGCATGTGTTCGAGGCCTGGACGTCGAAGGGCGGGCCTTCCGGCCTGTCCGGAGCGACGCGCACGTTCGCCAAGAACCCGACGCCCGAGTCGGTCCAGCGGGCGGTGCGCGAGGCCCTCGACCGGGGGGTGGACGCCATCGTGTGCGGCGTCCAGGGACTCGCGACCCAGGCGGAACAGGCTCTGGCGCAGGTCGGCGACTCCGCGGGGCGCGCGGGCATCGCGGTCGCCTCCTTCGCCTCCGACCCGCCCCTCGCGACGGGCCCCGTCATCGACCTGTCACCGCGCGAGTACGGCGCGACGGCGGCCCGCCTGTTGTCCGACGCGATGGCCGAGCCCCCGGTCGGCGCGCACGTCTGGTTCGAGGGCGGGCGCCTCGTCGATCCGCAGGGCTGGGGCCAACGGGCGTAGCCGTGCGGCACCTTGGCGGCCCGCCCGCTCCACCCGCTCCTCGCCCGTTGTGCGATTCAGCGGGCCAGCGGGTCGTCGCTCAGTGCGGTCCGCGGGGTCGGAGCCGGGGCGATGGTGCGGTACGCGGCCCGGGCGTGGGTCAGGCGGGCCCACAGTGTGCCGACGAGGGTGGCGGTCAGGAGACAGGTCAGCCAGAGCGTGTCACGGTGGCCGATCCAGCTGAGCGTGCCCGCGGGCGGTATCGCGAAGCCGTTGAGGAACAGCCAGCACAGCACGGCGGTGCCGGGCGCCGCGGTGAACCTGGCGCAGAAGCCGAGGCCCGCGGCGAGCAGGGCGAGCGCGGTGAGTGCGAGCCAGGGGCGGCCCGGTCCGAGGAACGTGTTGATGAGCGCCACGAGCAGCAGGGCGGTGCCGCCGGTCACCGCCCACACCAGCGGCGTGGCCACGGGCCGGGGGACGGGACGCGGTCCGGTGCTCTCGATGGACACCCACTTGATCACGCGCGCTTCCTTCCCGCCGGCTTCGGACGCCAGGGTTGTATTGTCCCTCACTGCTCCTCGCCCCCGGAAGTCCCGGTTCAAGTGGTCGGAATCGAGTGATACATGGCTATTTGTTCAGGGCGATGGCGCGGGTGTGCGGGCCCGCGCCGTCCGGAATTCGGATGGCACTGGTCAAGGCGTTTACGTGCGCGTAACACTTGCCCTGTCCCACGCACGGCAATGGCGCCGCGCGCTCATCGAACGACCGGACCCGAGCGAGCCGCACCCGCAGGGAGATGGCGACTGCCGAGCCCGAAAGGCTTTCAGTGACGACGCGATCCAACACGCAGGACACCCTCGGCAACCTTCTCGCCGAGATCGAAAAGCGAAACCCCGCGCAGCCCGAGTTCCACCAGGCCGTGCACGAGGTCCTCGAGACCCTCGCGCCGGTTCTCCAGGCCCGCCCCGAGTACGCCGAGGCCGCCCTCGTGGAGCGGCTGTGCGAGCCCGAGCGGCAGGTCATGTTCCGGGTGCCGTGGCAGGACGACCGTGGCCGGGTCCACGTCAACCGCGGGTTCCGCGTCGAGTTCAACAGCGCGCTCGGCCCGTACAAGGGCGGCCTGCGCTTCCACTCGTCGGTCAACCTCGGTGTCATCAAGTTCCTGGGCTTCGAGCAGATCTTCAAGAACGCGCTGACCGGTCTCGGCATCGGAGGCGGCAAGGGCGGCAGCGACTTCGACCCGCACGGGCGCAGCGACGCCGAGGTCATGCGGTTCTGCCAGTCCTTCATGACGGAGCTGTACCGGCACATCGGTGAGCACACCGACGTCCCCGCGGGTGACATCGGTGTGGGCGGCCGCGAGATCGGCTATCTCTTCGGTCAGTACCGGCGCATCACCAACCGCTGGGAGTCCGTCCTCACGGGCAAGGGGCAGGGCTGGGGCGGCTCGCTGATCCGCCCGGAGGCGACCGGGTACGGCAACGTCCTGTTCGCCGAGGCCATGCTGCGCGAGCGCGGCGAGGACCTGGAGGGGCAGACGGTCATCGTGTCGGGCTCCGGCAACGTCGCCATCTACACCATCGACAAGCTGCACGCCCTCGGTGCGAACCCGGTCACCTGCTCGGACTCCTCCGGGTACGTCGTGGACGAGAAGGGCATCGACCTCGAACTGCTCAAGCAGATCAAGGAGGTTGAGCGGGGGCGCGTCGACGCGTACGCCGAACGCCGCGGCACCTCCGCCCGGTTCGTGCCCGGCGGGAGCGTCTGGGACGTCGCCGGTGACGTGGCGCTGCCGTCGGCCACGCAGAACGAGCTGGACGAGAACGCCGCCACCGCGCTCATCCGCAACGGCGTCAAGGCGGTGTCCGAGGGCGCGAACATGCCGACGACGCCCGAGGCCGTGCACCTGCTCCAGAAGGCGGGCGTCGCCTTCGGGCCCGGCAAGGCGGCCAACGCGGGCGGCGTCGCCGTCAGCGCGCTGGAGATGGCGCAGAACCACGCCCGTACTTCGTGGACCGCGCAGCGGGTCGAGGACGAGCTGGCGCACATCATGAAGGACATCCACGCCACCTGCCACGAGACCGCCGAGCGCTACGGCGCCCCCGGTGACTACGTGACCGGCGCGAACATCGCGGGCTTCGAGCGCGTCGCCGACGCGATGCTGGCGCAGGGCGTCATCTGAGGTCAGGCCGGATACCCCGGCTACGGGACATCCCGGCTACGGCGCTTCCGTCGCGTCGAGGGCACTGATCGCGGCCCGGACGCGCAGCGCGTCCGGGCCCGATGTGACGTCGAGGCCCGTGATCTCGGCGGCGCGGCGCAGCCGGTAGTCGACGGTGTTCGGGTGCACGCACAGTTCGTGTGCGGTGCGACGGCGGCTCAGACCGCAGCGCAGATACCCGCGCACCGTGGCCAGCAGCTCGGGCCGCTCGGTCAACGGCCTTATCAGATGGGCCAGTTCGTCCCGTGCCGGGCCGGGGCGCATCAGTTGGTACTCCAGCAGTACGTCCGGGAGCAGGTACAGCCCCGGGGGCCGCTCCGAGGCCGCCGCCACCCGGCGTACCTCCCGCGCCAGCGTCACCGCCGCGGGAACATCCGCCGGGGCGGCGGCCGCCGCGCCCGCCATGATGTCGACCCCGGCGACGCGGCACATGTGGGAGACGGCGCCGGCCAGCCGCGCCCAGTCCTGGTGTGTCACCCGGTCGGACGCCGCCCGGCACGGGATCAGCGCCAGGCCGCCGTCGCCGGACAGTGCGGACAGGACCGTGCCCTCGACATGCCGGTCCAGCTCCACCCGTAGACGGCGCAGCTTGCGCTTGCCCGCGATCACCGGACTCACCCCGTCGAGTGCCTCGTCCGGGTGAGCGCCGATGGACAGGTCGAGAACCAGATAGCAGTCGGGAACGTCCAGGCCCCAACGGGCCGCGGCACCCAGCACATCCGTCCCCTCGACCAGCGCCGTCAACAGGTCCTGACGTGCCGACTGTTCCTCGCCGAGCACCGCCTGCCGCTCGGCGGTGTATCCCGCCACCACGGTCACCGTCATCCGTTCCAGGAACTCCAGGACAAGACCGGTGGCGGCCCGCACATGGTCCAGGTCGTCCGCCGTGGCGTGGCGGAGCATCTGTTGCAGGCACTCCTGGGCGCCGATGTGGTACGCCCGCAGCACCGCCTCGACCGGCACGCCCTCCTCTGCGCGCTTGGCCGCCGACTGACGCAGCGCCAGAAAGCGTCCCTCGCTGGGGAGTCGACCCGTGCGCAGCATCGCCGCGAAGGAGGCGATGCACTGCTCGACGACGCCCTGGATCTCGCCACGGAGCTGTTCGCGGGGCATGGTGTCGTACACCGGAACCTGGTCGACGAGGCGGTCGAGGACGCGACCGGTCAGCGGCGGGAGCGCGTCGCTCAGGCGCTGGTGCAGAGGCACACCGTCGAAGCTCAGCGGCAGCGGCGGCGCGGCATCGCCGATCATGCGGCCTCCTTGCGGCGCCCGAGGTTACCTACGCGTAGCGCAGTAAAGCTCGCTGGTCGCGGCCGGGGGTGTCAAGGGTGCGTCCGGGGCGGTGGGTGGGTCTCCCGTGGACGCGGCGTTTTGTGACGGGTCACAAACAGCGCCGCCGATGTCTGGACGTCGGCCGGGGTGCAGGGGTGTGCCCGCTGCCTCAGTCTTACCTCGATGCCCGTCCCTCCGTGACGTATCTCAGGAGACACCCATGCCCGTGACCGATCCGTCCCCGCGGGGACCGAGGTCCCACAAGGTCCTGGCCGCCGCGGCCGTCTGCGCCTCCACCGTGCTCATGCTGTCGGCCGCGTCTCCCGCGCGGGCGGACGACGCGAAGAGACTTCCCGAGGGAGGTGTGGCGCAGGCGCTGGCCAACTATGTGAGCTCCCCGGGAGCCGTTGCCGGCGCCAACGACTGGTCGTGCAAGCCGAGTGCCGAGCATCCCGAGCCCGTTGTCCTGCTGCCGGGCACCTTCTTCAACTTCGGCGCCAACTTCGTGAAGGCGGCGCCCCGTCTGAAGAACGCCGGCTACTGCGTCTACGCCATGAACTACGGGTTCACGTCGGTGTCCCTCGGACGCGTCGGCGGCCTCGGCCCGAACCGCGAGTCCGCGGCTCAGCTCGACGCGTTCGTGGACAGGACGCTCGCCTCGACGGGCGCGAAGAAGGTGGACATCGTCGGCCACTCGCTCGGCGGCAACGTCCCGATGTGGTGGATGAAGAAGATGGGCGGCGCCGAAAAGGTCGACAACTACGTGGGCTGGGCGCCGAGTTCGCACGGCACCGACCTCAACGGCATCACCGACCTCGGCGCCGCGCTGAACCTGATGGGCTTCGTGACACGTCTGTCGAACGTGGCCCAGTTCCCGGGTGTCATCGAGCAGACGAACACCTCCGAGTACACCCGCGAGATGTGGGCGGACGGCGACACCGTCCCGGACGGGCCGCACTACACCGTCGTCATGACGAAGTACGACACCGTCGTCACGCCCTACGCCACCCAGGCGCTCAAGGGCAAGGACGTCGACAACGTGGTGCTGCAGGACGTCTGTCCCGGCGACCGGGCGGGGCACATGGGTCTCTTCAACGACGACCCGACGCTCCAGATCACCATGAACGCCCTCGCCGACGGACCGGCGGACTTCAAGCCGTCCTGCCACGGCTACGGCCTGCAGCTGCTCTGAGTCGGTCTCCTCCCGGTACGACGCTGGCGGAGCGAATGCCTCCGGCCTAGCGTGAAGTGCTCCGGCACGGAAGGCGCCAGGGAGGAACCGCATGACCAGTCAGGACGGACAGGCCGTGGCCACCTCGTCGGCCGAACTCACCACCGCCCACGCATCCGCCGCGCTGCTGGAACGGCTGGCCGACAAGCTCGGCGGCCGGGCCTCCGTCGCCGCGGTCTTCGGCGAGCCGGTCTTCCGGGAGGGCATCACCGTCGTCCCGGTCGCCCAGGTCGGCTTCGGCTTCGGCGGCGGCGCCGGGCGGGAGAAGGCGGGGGACAAGGACGGGGAAGGCGGGGGAGGCGGAGGCGGCGCGGGGGCCAAGCCACTCGGCTTCATCGAGATCAAGGACGGAACCGCCACCTACAAGCCGATCCGTGACCCGTGGGTGGACGTCGCCCTGCCGCTCGCCACACTGCTGGTCGGCGTCGCGGGGAGCAAGGTGATGCGGGCGGTGGCGAAGGCGCGTCTCGGGCGGCACGAGAAGTCGGACTGAAGTCTCGGCCCGAGGCGTCGGGCCCGGTGCCGACTCAGGTGATCGATCCAGTTACCTCCTGCTTGTCTGTAAAGTTCCTTTAGGGACTTTCGGTCCTTACAAAGGTCATATGTGATCCCCGACGATTGTCCCTGGGAGGACCACGCGGAAGGGGGGAACCCAGGGAGGTCAGTACATGGTCGGCACCGGTGCGTCCGGAGGCGGAGCGAGGGCCGCCGCCGGAGTGGCGGCGGACGGCACACGGGGATCGACGCGTGTGGTCGGGCTGCTGCTCGCCGCCGTGGCGGCCCTGTACGTGGTGGCACCCGCGGTGCACTCCGCCGCGGTCCCCCTGGTCCACGCCGAGCTCGGCCTGGGTGCGGGTCACGAGGTGGTCGCCCGCGTCGTGGGCTCGTCCCTGGCGCTGTTCACCCTGTTCGTCGCGGGACGGGCTGGTGACCTGCGGGGCCGGCGCTCCGTGCTGATCGTGTCCCTGGCGGGGCTCGCCGTCGGCTGCGCGCTGCTCGCCGTCGCGTTCGACGGCTGGTCGTACGTGCTCGGGCGGATCGTCGTCGCCGTGGCCCTGGCCGCCGTCTTCGTCAGCTGCCTCGCCTTCCTGCCGACCGTGTTCCTGCCCGGCCGGATGCGCAAGGTGATGGGCGGCTGGCTGGCCGCGATGTCCGTGGGCTTCGTGCTCGCCGTGAACCTGGCGCCGCGGGCGGCGTCCACCACGGGGTGGCGCGTGGCCATGGTCGCCATGACCGTCGCGGCGCTCGCGGCGCTGTTACTGGTGCATCGCTACGTGCCCGAGCCCCCCGCGACGACGCGGCATCCGATGCCGGACCGGCCACGGGCCTGCTGCCTGATCGCCTTCGGTGTCCTCGCCCCCGCGACGCTGCAGCTCGCCCCCGTGTGGGGGTGGGCGGACCCGCGCGTGGGCCTGCTGCTGCTCGCCTCCACGCTCGCCCTCGTCGTCGCGCGGCTGCGCTGCCCCGGCCTGTCGATGGCGTCCCGCGGGCGCCCCGCGCTGATGCCGGGTGCGCTGCGGGCGGGCGCACTGGTCGCGGGCCTCGCGCTCGGCTTCACCCAGGTCGTGCTCGCCATGGCCCTCCCCTCGCTCGCGGCCGAGCGGGGTGGCGGCCCCGAGTCCGCGGCGTTCGTCCTGTCGGCCTTCGGCGTCGGCGGCGCGGCGAGCTGTCTGCTGGTGCGGCACCGCGCGATCGCACCGGTGACGGGTTCCTCGCTCGGTCTGCCGCTGGCCGCGCTCGGCCTGGTCCTGCTGCACGCGGGGCTCGGCGCGGACGCCTACCCGGTGCTCGGCGACTTCGCCGTCGTGGCGTTGATCGGATTCGGCGTCATGCTGGCCGCCGCACCGCAGATGGCGCGCTACCTCGCCGCCCTCCCACGCACCCACCTCGGCACCAGCGCCGCCCTGCTGCCCGGCTCCATCCTCCTGGGCACCGCCGCCGCGCAGGCCCTGCCCTACACCTCCGCCATCGACAGCGTCCCCGTGCCCGCCGAGGCACGCCAGCTGCTGCGCGTCGGCACGATCGTGCTCGCCGTCGCCGCCCTGCTGCTCGGCCGCGTCGCGGTCTCCGTGGCGGTGGCCTGCACCGCGGCACTGCAGTACCTGCTGACCCGCACGGGCATCGGCGACGCCGGCACCGTGATCGTCGCGCTCGCCTTCGGCGCCGCCGCCGGCGCCCTCGTCTGGTCACGGCGGGAGCAGCGGGACCGGCTGGCCCGCATGAGCCAGACCGCCAGCACCCTGCAGCACGCCGTGCTCCACCCCATACCCGAGGACCTGGGCCGACTGCACCTCGCGAGCCTGTACCGGCCCGCCACCGCGGACACCGGCATCGGCGGCGACTTCATCGAGGCCCTGCACACCCCGTTCGGCACCCGCATCCTCATCGGCGACGTACGCGGCAAGGGGTTGCAGGCGGTGCAGACCGTCACCGACCTGCTGGGCTGTTTCCGCAGCCAGGCGTTCGAGACGGAGGAGCTCGGGGAACTCGCCGCGCGCCTCGACCGGCAGGTGCTGCGCGCCGCCGCCACGCGAGGGGACGAGGAACTGTTCGCGACGGCGCTGCTGCTGCAGCACGACGGCCCCGAGCAGGAAGTCCGCGAGCTGCACGTCGTCAACTGCGGCCACCTCACCCCGCTGGAGGTCACATCCGCCGGCGTCACGGAGGTCGACGTCCCGACCCTGCTGCCCCTGGGCTTCGGCACGCTCGGCTCCGGCGCCCCGCTCATCCCGCACACGGTGCGCCTGGGCGCCGGGGCGACGCTCGTGGCCCACACCGACGGACTGAGCGAGGCCCGGAACTCGACCGGCGAGTTCTACCCGCTCACCGAGGGCCTGATCCGCGCTCCGTACGGCACCCCCGAGCACCTCGTGGACCACCTCGACGCCGGCGTACGCGACTGGACCCATCACCTGGCCGACGACATCGCCATCATCGCGATGCGCCCGGCCGAGACCCCGGCCCCGGCGGTCCCCGGCCCGACGACCGGCCTCAGCGGCTGTGCCACCGGACCCGCCCGCGTCATGCGGACAGCCCCGGAATGACCGGGGCCGGGGTGGCCTGCCCGGTGCGCAGCACCGTGAGCAGGGAGCGCAGCGCGGCGTGGGCCTGCGGTGCGCAGGTGGCGGAGTCGGCGTCGGACACCGCGCGGTGGGCACGCGTCCAGGCCCTGGAGGCACGACCGTTCTGGTGGTCGACGAGGGCCAGGGCGTAGCGGGCGCGCATGCTGGACCACATGTCGTCGCGCAGCCCGGGCTGCGCGAGGGCGGCGAGGGCCGCGCGGTGTGCGGCGCGTGGCTCGGTGTCCCGCCGGGCGAAGGCGAGGGCCGCCAGGTAGACGGCACGGCCGGGTCCGCCGGTGACACGGTCGGGGGTGAGGACGCAGGCCTGCTCGAAGAGGTCGGCGGCCTGGAGGGGGTCACCGAGGGTGAGAGCGATGAGGCCGTGGACGTGGGCGATGCGGGCCAGCAGGGTGTCGTCGCCGTCGAGGACCGCGCCGGGCCAGATCCGGTCGAGCAGGGTGAGGGCCGTGTCCGGGTCGGTGCGCGCGGCGAGCCAGGCGGCGAGCCAGGCCGCGGGGGCCGCCGCGGGATGGTCGTCGGGGCACCGGGCCAGGAGCTGGAGGAGATAGCGCAGCCCGGCCGCGGCGTGGCCCGTGACCCACCAGAACCACAGGCGGGTGGCGGTCTCCAGGGCGGCGACGGTGGCCTCGGGACGGGGGTCCGTCAGCGCGTACCGCAGGATGGCGTTGAGGTTGTGCTGCTCGTCGGCCACCAGACGTACCGCCTGCGTCTGATGACCGTGCTCCCACAGGTGTTCCGCGAGGTGCACGACCCTTCGGCAGTGCCCCGCCCGGCGTTCGACCGCGATGTCGAGCTCGCCGGCCTCGGTGAGCCGGCGCTCGCCGAACTCCCGTACAGCCGCGGGCATGCGGTAGCGCGGCTCGCCGGGGCCGTGCGGGTCGTTCTCGTGCTGGAGCAGGCCGAGCGAGGCCAGTTGGGTCAGCAGGCCCGGTACCTGGTGCGGGGCGATCTCGCCGCCGGTGCACAGCAGGACGGCGGCCGCCTCGCCGAACGGCCCGGCCAGGATGCTGGCGCGGCTCCACACCATCCGCATCCAGGGGGAGCACAGCGTGTGCACCGCGCCGACGGCCTCCTCGACGGAACGGTGCCGCCGCAGGCGCGGACGGGGGCTGTGCAGCCAGGACTGCCCGTGCTCCACGAGCTCGGCCAGGTCGTGCAGGGAGTACGACCTCAGCTGGGCGGCCGCGAGTTCGATCGACAGGGGCAGTCCGTCGAGGGTGTGGCAGATGGTCTGGACGCGTTCGAGGGTGGCCGGATCACGGTGCCGCAGCGCGCGACCCGCCGTGGCCAGGAACAGGCGCGCGGCGGGCGAGGGGGAGCCGTCGGCCTCGGGCCCGGTGGCGAGCGGGCCGAGCCGCAGGACCGCCTCGTCGCCGAGTCCGAGGGGGCGGCGAGCGGTGATCAGGACCTGGAGCGTCGGGTGGTGCAGCAGATGCCGCTGCACCACTCCGACGCACTCGTCATGGACCGGGTCGATGTCGTCCAGGAACAGCAGGACCCGGGGGCCCGCCCGCCGCCCGGCGCTCGGGCCGTCCGGCGAGAGCGGGGTGCCGAGCAGCGCCTGTCGCACGGCGTCCCGGAAGGCCCCCGGCCGGCCGGTCGCCTCGGGCCAGGACACCCGCACCACCTGCCGCCGGGACGGCCGGGCCCGCTGCGCGGCGACGTCGCCCAGCAGACTCTTGCCGACCCCGACAGGGCCGGTGACGGTGACCAGTCGGTGGCCCGACAACAGGCTCCGCAATTGGGTCAGTTCGGCTTCTCGCCCGATGAGGGAGTCGTCTGCCCTGCTGTCCGCGACGAGCCTGAGAAGCGTGCCCACCTCGCCGGCTTGCTTGCGCACCTTGTGTCCTTTGCGGCTTCGATGAATGGAACGAAGAGTGGTGAGCGAAGATCAGCAGAATCGTTACTGTCGGAGACTCCCGGCAGCTTCAACGCCGGTGGTGCGCCCCGGTAGTGCGTGCGGGCGCAGGCGTACCCGCAGGGCACCCAATTCGGATGCACCCGATGACGAAATCCATGAGAAACACCCGTCACGGACACATCTCGCGTACATCTCATTACGGAATCCCCACACGGGGGTGTCCTTTCCGGACACCCGCCCCGCCGTGCCGGATCAGGGCTGTCGGCCGCCGAACACGTCGTTGCGCAGCAGCTGTTCGGCGCACCAGCGGAAGTGGCCGTCGTCGACGCCCATCCCGAACAGGTCGTAGGTGGTGAGGGCGTACGCCGCCTGATAGACGCTCAAGGCCGTGGGCGCGTAGCCGAGTTCGTCGGCGAACAGCCGGGTGAGATGCGCGGCGTGGGCCGCCGCGTGCGGGCCGTACATGTCCCAGACGGCAGCGGTGACGGCGGCTTCGAAGGCCGGGTCGCCGCCGGTGGTGTAGAAGCCGAAGTCGAGCACGGCCACGGGGCGGCCGGAGCCGTCCACATGGATGTTGGGCGGGACGAGGTCGCCGTGGATCGCGGTGTCCGGAACGTCGGGGAGCGAGCGCAGCGCGTCGAGTGTGCGCTCGACGCCCGCGTCGAGGCCCGGCACGAGAACTGCCAGGGCGTCGCGGTTCCGGGCGACGGCCCGCGAGACGAGGGCCGCGAGCGCGGACGGGAAGCGGCGGTGCCCCTGCCACAGGGGGCGGTCGTCGCCCTGGACGGTGAGCGCGCGCATCGCCTCCGTCGCGGGCACGGTGGCCAGGCCCCGCAGGGTCGTCAACAGCACATCCCGGTGGTGCGCGGGCAGTTCACGGTCGAACTCTTCGTGCGCGGAGTCGCCGTGCACCGACGCGCCGGGCAGCTCGCGCTCGTACGTCACCACCACGCCCTCGTACTCCGCGGCCTCGAAGATCTCCGGCGTGGCGAACGGCAGAGGGTGTGCCGCGATGTCCGCGTACACCTGCCGGGACAGGGCGAGGCCCGTCGGCGGGCGCCCGGTCCACACCTTGGCGACCCGGCCACCCCCGAGCGCGTAGACGACACCCTCGACGCCGGCGCCGATACGGCGCGCGCCGGTGTGTCCGCGCTCGGCGAGGCGGCGGGGCCAGGGGTCGGTGACGGGCGGGAACTCTTCCATCCGCCCAGTAGATCAGAGGAGGGGTGAGGGTGTCGTGTCATGACACTGCATGCATGTCTTCGCCATGCCAAATCACGGTTTGTGACGGCTGGTTGTACCGATCGGCACATCAAATACGTGCCTCATAGCGGCAATTGGTGCGCGACCTGTTGCCCCCGGAGCTTCAGCGCTTTAGCGTTCTGGCACTCAACCGCTTGAGTTCAGGGCGGTTGGGTTTCGGGCCGTCCCGTTCGGGGGCGGCTTGCCGGTAGGCGTGGCAGGAGATTCCATGCGCCGTACTCCCTCCAGACGCTCGACCCTGAAGGACATCGCCGAAGAGGCGCGGGTGTCCGAGTCCGCCGTGTCCCTGGCGCTCAACGGGCGGCCCGGTGTCTCGCCGGCCACCCGTCAGCGGGTGCGCGCGGTCGCCGACCGGCTCGGGTGGCAACCGAGCGCGGCGGCACGGGCGTTGAACGGGGACAGCACCGCCACGGTGGGGCTCGTCCTGGCCCGCCCCGCGCATGCCCTGGGCGCGGAGTTCTTCTTCCTGCAACTGGTGTCCGGGATCCAGGAGGCGCTCGCCGGGCGGAGCATCGGACTGCTCTTTCTGGTGGTCCCCGACCTGGACGCCGAGTGCGCGGCCTACCGTCGCTGGTGGGCCGAGCGGCGGGTCGACGGTGTGCTCGTCGTCGACCCGAGGGACGGCGACCCGCGCCCGTCGCTGCTCGACGAGCTCGGCCTGCCCGCCGCGTTCGTCGGATCCGTGCCGAGGGGCGAGGGTGGCTCGGCGCACCCGGGCATCTCCAGCGTGTGGGCCTCGGACACCCGGGCGATGGCCGGCATCGTCCAGCACCTGCACGGACTCGGGCACCGCCGCATCGCGCACATCGCGGGGCTGCCCCATCTCGCCCACACCCAGCAGCGCATGCGCTCCCTGCGCGACGAGGCGGAGCGGCTCGGTCTCGACCCCGCCGACGTGCGCAGCATCCCCACCGACTACTCCCGGCAACAGGGCGTCGACGCCACCCGGCAGGTGCTCGACACCCATGGGGCGCGGCCCACGGCGATCGTCTACGACACCGATGTGCTGGCCGTCGCCGGGCTCGGCGTCGCCGCCTCGCTCGGCATCGAGGTGCCGGGCGCGCTGACGCTCGTCGCCTGGGACGAGTCCGTGCTCACGGGCTCCACACACCCGCCCCTGTCCGCCCTGGTCCGTGACACCCCGGCCTTCGGGCGGCATGCCGCGGAGGAGCTGCTCGCGCTGATCGACGGAGGGCCCGCGCGCACCGTCGAGGACGAGACCCCGCGGCTCGTCCCGCGCGGCAGCAGCGGCCCGGCCCCCGCCGACCGCGGCCGCGCCCCCACCGGACGCGCCCCCACTCGTCGTGCCCCCACCGGACGCGCCCCCACTCGTCGTGCCCCCACCGGCCGAGGCCCCACCCCCGGCTGATCCACGCACCCCGGCGCCCCACCGCCCTGCTTTGACAACGATGTCGAACGATGAACGATGTCGAACGACTGCCGGGCGGACTCGCGGTACGCGTCCGGCTCGCCGTACGCCGGGAACGGCGCGTCGATCGCGGCGATGCCGGCGG
>NZ_JAOZYC010000138.1:0-526 GCF_035798155.1 Streptomyces endophyticus
AAGCACCGCAAGGTGTGGAGGTGACTGGTACTAATAGGCCGAGGGCTTGTCCTCAGTTGCTCGCGTCCACTGTGTTGTTCCCAGACAACGAACAGTTGTGCTGGCTGAACAGTTTCACTTATCAATTGAAGAGTGTGCTAGTTCGCCGCCCTGTTCACATGTCCCTCTTGAGGGATGTCTGAAAGGGTTTCGGTGGTCATAGCATGAGGGAAACGCCCGGTTACATTCCGAACCCGGAAGCTAAGCCTCATAGCGCCGATGGTTGCTGACATGAGTAGCGTTAAAGCGGGTGAAAAGCCCGCTCGCCGTAAGCGCAAGGTTTCCTACGCAACGTTCATCGGCGTAGGGTGAGTCGGCCCCTAAGGCGAGGCAGAGATGCGTAGCTGATGGGAAGCAGGTCAATATTCCTGCACCGATTACAAGTGCGATGTGGGGACGGATCTTAATAGGTTATCCGGCGGTTGGAAGTGCCGGTTTAGACAGAAGTAGGCGACACGTAGGCAAATCCGCGTGTCATATACCGAGG
>NZ_JAOZYC010000139.1:0-77618 GCF_035798155.1 Streptomyces endophyticus
GCCGGTCGCGGCCGAGCCACCGCCGCCGCCCGCCGAGCCGCCCGCCGAACCCGTGCCGCCGGCCGCGCCGCCCGCCTGCTTCGACGTGTCGAGCTCCAGGGAGACCGGAGCCTTGTTCGGCGTGCAGGTGGTGGTCGTGCCCAGCGCCTTCACCGTGAGGACACCCGGCGAGAGCGTGGACTTGCCGTCCGCGCCCGGCTTGTACGTGCCGGTCAGGTCCGGGATCGTGATCGGGTCGCCGGACTTGAAGGGCTTCTTGTTGGTCGGGCCCTCCACGGGGACGGTGCCCTTGTCGGAGCCGCCCAGCTTCACCTGCATCGACGGCTTCACCGAGTCGGCCGGGATGTCGGCTGGGCTGTCCATCACGGACTTCTTGAACTTCACCGTGAGGCCGAAGTTCCCGCCGTCCTTCTTGGCGTTGATCTGCACCGGAGACGTGGCGCTCTTGTCGCCGATGGGCGTCTTGCAGGAGTAGGGGACGCTGACCTCCTTGCCGGTGAAGTCGCTCTGCCCGCCACTGCCGCCGCCGCCCGTGGTGCCACCGGTGTCATCGGAACCGCCCGAGTCGCTACCACCGGAACTCGAAGAGCCGCCCGAGGAGCCGCCCGTCGAGGTGCCCGGCAGACCGCCGATGGCACCCCCCGAGCCGCTCGAACCGCCCGAACTCGCGGCCCCCTCAACGACCTTGATGACCGCACCCGGGTCCACAGCCTCCTTCGGAGAACACTTCGTGTCCGTCGACATCGGCTTGCTGACGTTGATGTTGTACTTGTCCGGGGTCAGCTTCACTTCGCCCGGCTTCTCCAGCTTCAGCTTGCCCGTCATCGTGGACAGCTTCATCGGACTGTTCTTGGGGATCGCGGGGTTCTCGCGGGGCCCCTGCATGTCGATGTCACCGGTCTGCGCGCCGGCCGCCTTGAGCGTGCCGGTGGGCTGGACCGTGTTCTCGCCGAGGTCGAGGACGTCGGGGTTCTTAGACGCGCCCTGGATGAACTTCCAGGTCACATTGACCGTGTCGCCGACCTTCGCCGTGGCGGGCGCCGTGAGCTGAGTGATCGTGGTGCCCTGCACCGGGTCGAGCCCGGAGATCGAGGGCGGTATGCACTCCGTCTTGTACGAGCTCTCGGCCGCCTGCGCGGGAGCCGCGGTCGCGAACATCAGGCCCGCCCCGCCCAGCATCAGGGCGACACCGGCCGCGCTCACTCTCCGTTGGGTGCTCACGAATTTCCTTTCGTCGTCGGACTGTTCTCGGGCGGTGCGGAGAGTTGACCGGCCGCGGGACGCTCCGGACCGGTGGGACCGGTGTCCGGGGTGAACCAGGGCAGGGTCGTGGTCTGTGTCGCGCCGGTGGGCGCGGTGGGCGCGTCTCCGGGCGCCGGTTGCTTCGGCTTCTGCTGCGGCAGCCGCACCTTCGGAAGCCGTACGGTGCGCCCGCCCGCCGCCCTGGGCCCCCTGGACCTCGACCGGCGATCACGCGGTCGTACGCGGTCCACGACCGCCATGCCGATCCGGAAGACCGCGGCCGGCACGACGACGCAGAGCAGGAGCCAGAAGAGGGTGACGCCCCAGGGACGGCCCACGCCCCAGGGCTGTTCGGCCAGCACCTTCCCGTCGTACTTGAGCGAGACGAGATAGTCGCCGTGCGCGCCCGCCGACAGCTCGACGGGCAGCTTGATCCGCGCCTTCTGCCCCGGCTTGATCGTGCCGCGCCACTGCTGGTCCTCCCATTGCGGCGCGAACACGCCGTGGGAGGTGCCGACTTGGAAGATGGGGTTCTTGACCGGGGTCGAGCCGACGTTGCCCACGGTGAACGTGAAGGACCGCGACGGCGGGGCACCGAACCAGGTCAGCAGGCCACTCGATCCTTCGAGCCGGGTGTCGGCCACCATGGACAGCTGCCCGCTGCCTGACGTCTTCGGCAGCGCCTTCACCGGATGCCCCGCCACCTGGAACACGGCGTCCGACTGCGCCTTCTCTCCGGTCACCGTGGCGACATGGACGACGCACGGGCACGGATTCGGCGGCTCGGCGACCGGAAGCGACTTGCTGAACGCTCCCTTGGAGTCGGTGGTGACCGCGCGCCCCTCCGAGTTGGCGCAGGAGTTGGTGCCGCCGATGACGCCGCGCGACGGGCTGGACTGCCCGCAGATCAGCATCATCAGCAGCGTGTCGGGCCGCCAGTCCGCACCTTTCACGGTGACCGAACCCCCGGTCCCCGCCTGGGACTTGGAGAGGCTCACGGACGGCTTGTCGGCGGCGGAGGCGGTGGCCACCCAGGGCGCGGTCCCCGCGAGCAGGGCGCCCACGAGGGCGAGGACGGTCAGCAGCCGCGAGGCGCGAGCACTGCTGCGGCGGCGGTTCATGGCGCACTCCTTACGTTCCCTTGTCGGCGGAGCAGTCGGAGCAGGTGCGGCGGTACGGGCCAGGAGGGCCGTCGGCGGCGCAGGTACCAGAAGGCGGCGCACCCCGCCCCCGCCAGCACGGCGAGGATCCCGCCGACCGCCGCCCACGGCACGAACCGGGCGCTCGCCGTGGCCGAGTCCGCCGCGCCGCCGCCCGCGGTGACCGTCACCTTCACGTCGACGGCGTCGAGCGCCGGGGCGTTCTTCCACGGTTCGGTGAGGCTGACCCTGCGGCCCGGCAGCAGCTGCACCGGCAGGGCCCGGCTCCTGTCGAGGGCGGCGCCGAGCATCCCGTCGGCCTTCACCGCGAGGCGCGGCGAGAGCGTCGTGTTGCCGCGGTTCACCACGTCGTAGGCGATGGAGCCCTTGTTCACCCGTACGTTCTCGACCGTGAGCGCGGACAGGGTGGGGCCGCTGACCCGCAGATGGACGCTGACCCCGGCGTCGCGCCCGCCCGCCCGTGCCACGACCGTGCCCGGATGGTCGCCGGGGGTCGCGCCCGTGGGCACGGAGACCGTGAAGGGGACCTCGGCGCGGGTGCGCGCCGGGATCTTCACGGTCGTCTCGGCGAACCGGATCCAGGCCCCGGTGTCCGTGGCCTTCTTGCGTTCGGGGTCGGCCCCGCGCAGCGAGACCTTCAGCGGCTTGTCACTCGGGTTCGTGACCGCCACCTTGTCCTCCAGCACGGAACCGGGCGCCCCCTCGGCGTAGATGTACGGCCGCCCATCACCATCGGCCGGCCGGGTGCCACCGGCGGACGAGGGCGCGACGGTCCAGCCCGGACCGACCAGAACGAGCGCCAGGGCAGCAACAATCAAGCCCCGCCTTCGGACGAGAGCCAGCGGGGTCCGGGGCGGAGCCCCGCGGCCGGAACGCCGCGGGGCTCCACCTTCCATCGACAAGCGCAACGTCATCCTGCCTACGCCCGCCCCTTAGCGGGACGCCCCCGCCTGATTGCGCCGGGTCAACCACAACACCCCCGCCGCACCGGCAAGAAGCACCGTTCCGCCAAGCGTGCCGAGCGCGATCGCCGAATCCTCAGGACCGGTCTGCGGAAGCTCCCCGCCGGACGGCGCGGACGCCGACGAACCCGAGTCCGCGGCCCCGCCACCCCCCGCGGCAGCCTTCACGTCCATCTCAAGGGACGGCTTCGGGCTGTTGGACGGCGTACAGGTGGTGTTCGTGCCGAGCGCCTTGATGGTGAGGACGCCGGCGGTGAAGTTCACCTTGCCGCTCTTCTTCGGCGTGTACGTACCCGTCAAGTCACTGATCTTGATCGGGGTGTTGGCGGGGATCGCCTTGTCGTTCGGCGGCCCTGTGGCCGTGAACTGGCCGCTGTCCGCGCCGCCCACCTTGATCACCGCGCTCGGGTGCATGGCGCCCTTGCCGAGCTCGACGGGGCTGGAGGAGACGCCCTTCTGGAAGGACATCGTGATCTTGTAGCCGCCGCCGCTCTTGGCGCTCTTGATGTCGATCGGGGAGACGGCTGCCTTGTTCCCGATCGGGGTCTTGCACTGGTAGTTCACGTTCTGCACCGTGGCCGAGGCGGTGGGGGCGGCCATCAGCACCGCCGAGCCTGCCAAAGCCGCGCTGAGCGCGAACGCGGCGGTTCGTTTCTGGTACATCCGGTACGTCACCTCGAAGTCCCTTCAAACCGAAGGTTACTGACGGTTCATCAGATCTGGGTGGCTCAAGGTACGCCCGGGACCTTGTCGAGGGAAGACAAAGAGCACGCCGGATCGAAGTCGATCCGGCGTGCTCCGAAGAAGGCACAAAAGGGGCTACGCGGGGGCGCCGACCTCCGCCCACACGACCTTGCCCGTGACGCCCGGGGTGCGGACAACTCCCCAGTCGAGGCAGAGGCGTTGGACGATGAACATGCCGTGCCCACCGGGGCGGCCGGCCCGGTGCGGGGTACGCGGCGCGGGCTGGCCCGCCCCGCGGTCGGCGACCTCTATGCGCAGCACCTTGTTGGCCGGGGCGTCGCCGAAGTAGAGGATGATCTCGTCGGGCTCCTCGGCGTGCAGGCACGCGTTCGTGACGAGTTCGGAGACGACGAGCAGTACGTCCTCCGCCGCCGCCCTGCGGTCCGCGGTCGCCGCCGGCAGCCAGCCCCAGGCATGCAGCGCCTCGCGGGTGAAGTCACGGGCGAGCGGCACGATTCCGCTCGCGCCGCTGAGGCTCAGCCTGCGGACCCGCGCACCCGCGACGACCGGTACTTCACCGGACTCGGGGCCGTGGTCGCCCGGCGAGTAAGGCCGGGTGGTGCTCATCAGCACTTCACCTCACCGATTCACCAATTCAGCTTCAGGATTCAGGGTTCAGGGTCCGAGTGCCCACTGCCCGGCCAAGAAGTCCGGGTCGCGGATCGGGGTCGGAGGGTCATCGGAGTCGCAGGGTCGGGGTCGTGTTCGAGGGGTCTCCTGCCCGGGGGAACGACGGAAACACCCACTTGTTCAGAACGGCTCCTGTGACCCTGGTAACGCTGCGATCACACAAGGACAACTGGAGCGTAACTTCTGCGATTGGCCACAGCACGCGGCCTTCCGGTGCCTGTCAGTCGCTTGAGGGGTCCGGCGCGAGCGCCTCGTCGAGCGACGCGTGCACCGTGAAGACGGCCTCCGCGCCAGTGATCTCGAACACCCTGGCAACCACCGGAAGCATGCCCGCGAGGTGCACTCCGCCACCGGCCGCCTCGGCCTTGAGTCGGGCCCCGAGCAGCACGTTCAACCCCGTCGAATCGCAGAATTCGAGGCGAGAACAGTCGATCACCAGCCGGGAATGTCCATTGCTGAGGCATTCATCCAGGGGTTCGCGCAGCAGGTCGGCCGTATGGTGATCCAATTCACCGGCCGGGGTCACGACGGCACTGAAGCCCTCTTGTCGCACCTCGACCAGAAGCCGGCCCCGATGCGCACTGCCGACTGTCCCGCGGTCCATGACGTCTCTCTCTCGCTGCCTACGACGTGCCGATTGACGCCCTCGAACACTACGCCCTCCAACTGTCCGCCGACACCCGAACAACCTCTAGAATTCGGACATTTCACCACAGAACGCACTTGCGACCGGGTGTGGAAAACGGGTAGGCCTAGTAAGGACAACATTCGACCACGGCCGGCTTTGGAGGCGCCGCACTTAGAAGCAGTGCACGCATTGGCATCGGCAGCCATATGCCGAGAACGCATGGAGGACATCATGTCAGCCCGGCTCGACGAATCGCGCCCTGACCAGGCGGCGTCGACACTCCCCCAGGAAACCCCCATCGACGTCGAGGCCGAGGGCCTTGAGGGCCTCGAAGGTCTTCCGGAGATCCCTCCGTTCGACGAGGTGGGACCGCTCGACGCCCGAGCCCTCTCCAAGACCCTCTTCGAGCGGCTCGAGTCGCTCGACGAAGGCACACACGAATACTCGTACGTCCGCAACACGCTGGTCGAGCTGAACCTGGCCCTGGTCAAGTTCGCGGCCTCCCGGTTCCGCTCCCGCAGCGAACCGATGGAAGACATCATTCAGGTCGGCACCATCGGCCTGATCAAGGCGATCGACCGGTTCGAGCTGAGCCGCGGCGTCGAGTTCCCGACCTTCGCGATGCCGACCATCGTCGGCGAGATCAAGCGCTTCTTCCGCGACACCTCCTGGTCCGTGCGCGTACCGCGCCGTCTTCAGGAACTCCGTCTCGACCTCGCCAAGGCGGGCGACGAACTCGCCCAGCAGCTCGATCGCGCCCCCACGGTGGGCGAGCTCGCCGAACGCCTGGGCCTGTCGAAGGAAGAGGTCGTCGAGGGCATGTCGGCGTCCAACGCCTACACCGCCAGTTCGCTCGACGCCCAGCCCGAGGAGGACGACTCCGAAGGCGCGCTCGCGGACCGCATCGGCTACGAGGACCACGGACTCGAGGGCATCGAGTACGTCGAGTCGCTGAAGCCGCTGATCGCCGATCTCCCCCCGCGCGACCGCAAGATCCTCTCGTTGCGCTTCGTCGCCAACATGACCCAGTCCGAGATCGGTGAGGAACTGGGCATCTCGCAGATGCACGTGTCGCGGCTGCTGTCGCGGACGCTGGTGCGCCTGCGCAAGGGTCTGACGCTCGAGGAGTAATCACGCGGATCCGTCACACCGGCAATACCCGTAACGCCCTGTCACGTCGAGGGGGCCGACCGTCACACGGTCGGCCCCCTCGGTGTGTTTGAGCCAACTCCCGCGCCTCCGCGCCCGGTTACCGCGAGAAACACCTATCCGTGGCACCTCTCCTGCACCACTATGAGCACCCATCTGGGACCCGGTGACAGGAGGACACGGTGTCTGCGAACGGGGGCGTCCATGCCATGGAGCCCGACCACCGGCTCGTCGCCCTGCTGCGGTCCGACACCCCGACCGCGTACCCGGCGCTCGGCGAGCTGCGCGGCAGGCACCGGCACGCCCTCCTGGCCTACGCGCGGGTGTGCGCCAACGACACGGACGCCGCGCGGCAGTTGGGCGCGCAGGCCTTCGCACGCGCCGCACGAGAGGTCGCGCGCGGCGGCGAGCCGCGCGGCTCCTGGCGCCACCACGCGCTGCTGCTCGTCCACCGCACCGCGGCCGAGTGGGCCGCCGACGAGCGCCGCACACGCCTCGCTCCCGGCCTCCTTGCCACCCTCGGCACGCCGGACGCCCACCGGGCGCCCGCGCTGCTCTCCGCCTTCCATACGCTGGCGTCGCGCACCCAGACGCTGCTCTGGCACTCCGTGGTGGACCAGGATTCCGACGCCGCCACCGGCATCGTCACCGGAACGCCCGCGCGGGACGTGGCGCAGGCGCGGGGCGCGGCGCTCGACGCACTGCGCGGCGCCTGCCTCACGGCGCGACAGGGCACGCACTGCCGCGCCTACGGGCGTCTCATCGAGGGGGCTACGAGACCGGGCCGCCCGCGCGGCACCGCCGACCTGGACGCCCACCTCGCCCGCTGCCCGAGCTGCACCGCCGCGTACCTGGAGCTGACGGCCCTGCGGGACGACCCGCGCCGCGCGCTGGCGGAGGGCCTGTTGCCGTGGGGCGGCACGGACTACGTACTGACCGAGACGCCTGCCCCGACGGCCCCGGCGCCGGTGCCGCAGCGCCCCGCCCCGCGCCGCCACCGCGCGAAGCCGCCGACGAGGGCCGACCGCCGGAAGGCCCCCCGTCGCCACACGCCCGTGCGCGCGACCCCGATGGGCTTCGCGCTCGCCTCGGCGGCGGTCGGCGTGGCGCTCGTACCGCTGCTGATCCTGACGCTGACGGAGGGCCGTCCCGACCTGTCGGCGGTGGGCCAGGGCATGGGCGCCACGCCCTCGACGCCGCCGCCGGTCCGGGTGACGGTCACGGCGACGACGACCGCCACCACCACGACCACGTCGACCGCCACCGCGACGACGACCGCGCGCAGCACGGAGACGGTCACGGTGCCGCCGCCCCCGCAGGCCACTCCGACCCCGAAGCCGTCCTCGTCCGCCCACAAGCCGAAGCCGCCGCCCTTCCGCCCGCCCGGCGAGGAGTACGCGGAGGTGATCGACGTCGCCTCCGGGCTGTGCCTCGACATCTCCCGCACGCCGATGACGGACGGCGACGACGTCGTGGCCGCGAAGTGCGACCTCACGGGCAGCCAGCAGTGGCGCGTGGACGCCGACCGCGGCGTCATCCAGTCCGCCGCCAACCCCGACTTCTGCCTGGACAACCGCGGCGACACCGACCGCACGATCGGCCTCTGGCACTGCGCGGCCGTCGACGACGACACCCACGGGGCGAACCTGGCCTTCTCCGTCCATGCCGACGGCTCGATCCGCCCCGGCACGGACTGGAAGACCGCCGTCACGCCGCTCGACGACGGGTCCTTCCGCCTCGGGCAGCGCAAGTTCCACGGTGGGGCCGAGCAGCGGTGGCGGGCGGGGAAGAGCCTGTAGCCGCTAGTCGACGGGGCGCAGGGCGGCCCTCGCGAGGGCGATCACGTCACGCAGGCCCTGGCCCTGGGCGGGCACCGGTGCCGGCGTCGGCTTCGCTGCCAGCCCGGCGCACGTGCGGCAGATCCCCTTCCCGACTCCTCGCGGCAGCGGGTCGCGGCACTCCGCGCATTCGCCGAGGGGAGCCACGTGCTTGTGCGCGACGGGAGTCGGCGCGGCCGTAGGCGGCCGGTTCTCCAGGCGGTACCGGACAAGGGCGGCGGCGGAGCGGAGTGCGCGGGGCAGGTCCGTGGTCAGGCAGCGGCGGAGGTCGGTCTCGGTGACGCCGGTCGCCAGTGCGCCGTCGATGAGCGGCGCGAGGCTTTCGACGTCGCGGGCGCCCAGGCGCAGCGTCGGTTCGCGGTCGGCGAGGCGTTCCAGGAACGCCGCCCCACGGTTGGGGGTGTTGTCCTTCGGGGTTTCGCCCAAGGGGTATGCGCCGAGGGCCTGCCCGGTCGCGTCACCGGCGGGCGGGTCCTGGTCACTCGGGCCGAAGACGGCGGCGACTTCTTCGGGTGACGTCAACGGCACGTTGGAGGCGAGGACTTGGGTCGTCCAGCGACCGGTCTCCGGGTCCTGCCTGCGGCGCGTGTGGAGGTACCCCTCCTCCTCCAGCTGCCGCCTGGCCTTGCGTACGGCCAGGCGGCCTTCCGGCATCTTCTCGCCGAGGGACTGGACGGTTTCCCGGGAGCCCTCGGGCAGGGACAAGGCCCAGAGGAGAAGTCGTACGGCCGTGCCGTTCAGGCGCGGGTTCCGGATGATCTCGTTCGGAACCTGAGAGAAGAAACGGGCAGGCGGGATAGCATGTTTGAGCATCGCGGTGGAGGTCCTATCCACTCGTCGGTGAAGGCCCTCAGATTGGTGTTCGCAGCACCGCTGGGGGCCGCTCCGTATTCGCATACGGAACGTGATGGCGCGATTACTGTAGCGCGGACTTCGCGGCGAAGTTTACGAAAGCGGTCCAGCTGTCGGCCGAAATGGCCAGCGTGGGGCTGGAGTTGGACTTGGCATTCTTCGAGTCGCGGATGTGGACCTCGGAGGCGTGGGCGACCTCCAGGCAGTCGCCGCCCGAGTCGCCGCTGTAGCTGGACTTGAACCATGTGAGGTCTGCGGTGGTCATAGTTCGCTCGCCATCCTCTCGATGAGCTTCGCGGAGTCCCCCGGTGTGAGGGCCTGGGACCGGATCATGCCAAACCGCTGGAACAACTCGCTTACCTCCGTGCGGTCTTGGAGTACGAGGCCGCCCGCCTGGCCCTCGACGTACGCGACCCATTCCCGTTCAGGCGTCTCCAGTAGCGTCCACGGCCCGGTGAACCCGGCATGTGACTCGATGGCGGTCGGCATGACCTGGATCGAGATGTTGCGCTTCTCGCTCAGCTCCAGCAAGCGTTCCAGCTGACAGCGCAGGACCGCCACCCCGCCCACCGGACGCCTCAGCACCCACTCTTCGATGACCAGCGACAGCGACACCGGCGGTACGCGGGTGAGGAGCACCTGCCGTTCCAGGCGGGCCTGTACGCGCCGCTCGATCTCGTCGTCGTCCAGCATCGGCACGCGCGCACCAAGCACGGTCCGGGCGTAGTCCTCGGTCTGCACCAGCCCTTTGAGCACGTGGGAGTCGTACGCCCACAGGCTGACCGCCGCCGACTCCTTCTCCACGTAGTCGTCGAACCACGCCGGATAACGCCGCCGCTCCAGGTGCTCCGCCGCCGCCTCCACCGCCTCCCTCGCGCCCAGGAACTCCCCCGCCCGCGCCACGAACCGCGCGCTCGGCATCCGCGCGCCGCGCTCGACCATCGCCACCTGCGACGCCGAATACCCGACGTACACCCCGAAGTCCTCTCGCGAACCGCCCCGCGCCTCGCGCAGGGCCCGCACCACCGCCCCGAACATCCGCATGCTCGGCGACCCGTCGACACAGTCCTGCACAAGGAACCCCCTCGCTTGCACACTTCGTTGTGTGCAGCTCGCAGTCCTGGTCAGGCTAGCCAGCGGTCACTCACTGTGAGGGCATGAAGACGCAATCTCCACCCGAAGTCGTCATCCAACTCCGGGCGGAACCCGCGCAGTTCTCGGACGTACGGCGAACGGTCGCCACCCACCTACGCGCCTGGGGGCACCCCGCCCTCGTCGACGCGGCGCAGCTCTGCGTGACGGAAATACTGGCGAACGTGCACCGGCACGTGGCGGTCCCCGAGTGCGAGGTGAGACTGCGGGTGCTGGCGGAGGCCGGCGCGGTACAGGTGTCCGTGGCCGACCGCTCGCCCGTGCTGCCCGTGCCGTGCGCGGAGCCCGACTGGGAGGCGGAGTCGGGGCGCGGAATGTTCCTGATCGCGGCGACGGCCGACCGGTGGGGTGTGCTGCCGACGCGTGGCGGGAAGCTGGTCTGGGCGCGGCTCGCCGGTTCACCGACGTGATCGCAAGCAATCGGAGACACCCCTGCCCAGAAAAATGTCGCACTGACTCGTATCAGTGCGACATTTTTCTGGGCAGGGGTGTCTTCTTCCGCTCACCTCATCCGTTACGGACGCCGCGGCGCCACACCTCCGAGACCAGTGGCACGCCCGGCCGGTAGGCGAAGTGGACGTGGCTCGGGGCGTTCAGGAACGTGAGGTCGGCCCTCGCGCCCGGGGAGAGGTAGCCGACGTCCGTGCGGCGGAGGGCCTTCGCGCCGCCTGCCGTGGCCGACCAGAGGGCCTCGTCCGGGGTCATGCCCATGTCCCGTACCGCGAGAGCGATGCAGAAGGGGACCGAGGACGTGAAGGACGAGCCGGGGTTGCAGTCCGTGGAGAGGGCCACCGTCGCGCCCGCGTCCAGGAGGCGGCGGGCGTTCGGCCACTCGGCGCGGGTCGAGAATTCGGCGCCGGGGAGGAGCGTCGCCACCGTGTTGCCGTTCGCCAGGGCGTCCACGTCCGCGTCCGTGAGGTGCGTGCAGTGGTCGGCCGACGCCGCGTCCAGCTCTACGGCGAGTTGGACGCCGGGGCCGTAGCTGAGCTGGTTCGCGTGCATGCGGGGCAGGAGGCCCTTGGCCTTGCCCGCCGTGAGGATCGCGCGCGCCTGGTCGCCGTCGAAGGCGCCCTTCTCGCAGAACACGTCGACCCAACGGGCGTGGGGGGCGCAGGCGTCCAGCATTTCGCCCGTCACCAATTCGACGTATGCCGCCGGGTCGTCCGCGTAGTCCGGGGACACGATGTGGGCGCCGAGGTAGGTGACCTCGTCGGTGTGCGCCGCCGCGATGCGCAGGGCGCGTTCCTCGTCCTGAACGGTGAGGCCGTAGCCCGACTTCGTCTCGAACGTGGTCGTGCCCTGGCGGAGGGCCTCGGCGAGGTGGTGCTTGAGGTTCGCCTCCAGGGCCTCGTCCGTGGCCGCCCGGGTCGCCGCGACCGTGGTGCGGATGCCGCCCGCGGAGTAGCTCTGGCCCGACATGCGGGCGTTGAACTCGGCGGTGCGGTCGCCCGCGAAGACCAGGTGGGAGTGGGAGTCGACGAAGCCGGGGATCACGGCGCGGCCGGCCGCGTCGTGCGTGGTGTCGGCGGCCGGGGCCTTCGTGGTCGGGCCGGCCCAGGCGATCTTGTCGTTCTCGATGACCAGCGCGGCGTTGTGGATCTGGCCGAGGGGGCCCTCGCCGAGGGTCGGGTCGTTCGTGACCAGGGTGCCGATGTTGGTGATGGCCGTCGTGCGGTTCGTCATGGGTCCTCTCCGTGGGCGGGTGGGGTTTTTTCTCCCCCAACCCACCCCTTCCCGAAAGTTGGCGCTACGCGCCGGTGGTCAACGACTCGGGGCTCTGCCCCGGACCCCGCGCCTCAATCGCCGGCGGGGCTGGAGGCGTGCAGTGCCGCGATCGCCTCCGTCAGGGCGTCCGCCACGTTGCCCACCCGGACGTGTTCGCCGTCGCGGACCACCACGCGGCCGCCCGCCACCACATCGGAGACGTCCGCCGCGGTCGCCGCGAAGACCGCCGTTTCCGCGCCGAAGCGGGGCTCGGGGCCCGCCGTGCGGACCGAGTCGAGGGTGACCGTGACCAGGTCCGCGAGCGCGCCCGGTTCGATCGTGCCCGCGTCGTCCCAGCCAAGGGAGGCGTGTCCTTCGGCGGAGGCCGCGCGCAGCAGGGCCGCCGCCGTCCAGTGGCCGCGGGTACGGGTGCGCAGGCGCTCGTTCAGCTCCATGGCCCGCGCCTCTTCGAACAGGTCGATGACGGCGTGGCTGTCGGAGCCGAGGGAGAGCGGGGAACCCGCCTTCTGGAGGGCCACCGCCGGGCCGATGCCGTCGGCCAGGTCGCGCTCGGTGGTGGGGCACATGCACGTTCCCGTGCCCGAGCCGCCGAGCAGCGCGATGTCGGCGTCCGTGAGGTGGGTGTTGTGGACACCGGTCGTGCGCGCACCCAACACGCCGTTGTCGGACAGGAGTTGGGTCGGCGTGCAGCCGTGCGCCGCCTGGCACGCGTCGTTCTCCGCCGTCTGCTCGGAGAGGTGTACGTGCAGGGGCGCGCGGCGGGCCGAGGCCCACTCCGCGACCGTCGACAGCTGCGCCGCCGGGACCGCGCGCACCGAGTGCACCGCCGCACCGATCCGCACGCCCGGACGCTCCTTCAGCAGCGACGCCCGCTCCGCCCACGCCTCGGCCGTGCCGTCGCTGAACCGCCGCTGGTGGTGGTCCGGCTCCTTGCCGAAGCCCGAGGACAGGTACGCCGTGTCGAGGAGGGTGATGCGGATGCCCGCTTCCTCCGCCGCCGCGATCAGCGCCTCGCCCATCGCGTTCGGGTCGGCGTACGGGGTGCCGCCGGGGGCGTGGTGGAGGTAGTGGAACTCCCCCACCGCCGTGATGCCCGCGAGCGCCATCTCCGCGTACACGGCCCGCGCGAGCGCGTGGTACGTGTCCGGTGTGAGGCGGTCCGCCACCGAGTACATGACCTCGCGCCACGTCCAGAACGTCCCGGACCCGACCTGCACGGTCGAGCGGAGCGCCCGGTGGAAGGCGTGGCTGTGGGCGTTGGCGAGGCCGGGGAGGGTCAGTCCGCGCAGCGCGGTCGCGCCGGGCGGGGGTGCGCCGACCCCCGTGCGGACCGCGGTGAAGCGGCCCTCGTCCGACACGTCCACGGCCACGCCGGGCTCGACATGCGTGCCGAGCCAGGCGTGTTCCAACCAGTACGTCGTCGTCACTTGCAGGCCAGCCCTTCGAGTACGTCGGCCAGTGCGCGCACCCCTTCGAGGCAGTCGTCCTCGGCCGCGGACTCGGCCGGGGAATGCGAGACGCCTGTCGGGTTGCGTACGAACAGCATGGCGGTGGGGATCGACTGGGCGAGGATTCCCGCGTCGTGTCCCGCTCCCGTTCCGAGGACGGGGACCTTCAGATCCGCTGCCGAGTCCTGCGTGCCGAGGATTCGGGCCAGCTCGTCGCGGAGCGCGTCGTCGAACTCGACGATCGGCGTGAACGACTCGCGGGTCAGCGATACGTCGATGCCGTGCGCCTGCGCGTACTCGCGTGCCGCCTTCTCGACCCCGGTGACCGTCGCGTCCAGGGACTCCTGGTCGGCGGCGCGGGAGTCGAGCCAGCCGCGTACGAGGGAGGGGATGGCGTTGACGCCGTTCGGCTCGACGGAGATCTTGCCGAACGTGGCGACCGCGCCCGCGAGTTGGGCCTCGCGGCGGGCCGCGAGGACCGTCTCCGCGTAGCTCAGCATCGGGTCGCGGCGGTCGACCAGGCGGGTCGTGCCCGCGTGGTTGGCCTCGCCCCGGAAGTCGAAGCGCCAGCGGCCGTGCGGCCAGATGGAGCTTGCGATGCCGATCGCGTCGCCGGACAGGTCGAGGGCGCGGCCCTGTTCCACGTGCAGCTCGATGAACGCGCCGATGCGGTCGAGGCGTTCACGGTCGGCGCCGATCGCGTCCGGGTCGTAACCGGCCCGCTCCATCGCCTGCGGGAGGGTGACCCCGTCGGCGTCCGTGAGCTTGTGGGCCGCGTCGCGGGTGAGGACGCCCGCGGCGAGGCGGGAGCCGACGCAGGCCAGGCCGAAGCGGGCGCCTTCCTCGTCGCCGAAGTTGGTGATGGCGAGGGGCTTGGTGAACTCCACTCCCCTGCGGCGGAGTTCGTCCAGGGCGGCGAAGGACGAGACGACGCCGAGGGGGCCGTCGAAGGCGCCGCCGTCCGGGACGGAGTCCAGGTGCGAGCCCGTGACGACGGCGTCGCCGGCCTCCGGGTCGCCGAGCCAGGCCCACTGGTTGCCGTTGCGGTCCAGTTCGTAGGTCAGTCCGCGGGATTCGGCCTGTGCCTTGAACCAGGTGCGGCAGTCGGCGTCGGCCGCGGTCCAGGCGAAGCGGCGGTAGCCACCCGTGTCGGCGTTGCGGCCGATGGGCTTCAGGTCGTGCCACATCTCCAAAAAACCAGCCCCGCCGGCGTTTGAGGCGCGGGGTCCGGGGCGGAGCCCCGCGGCCGTCACTCCCCCTCCGTCATCGGGACGCGTACCCCGCGCTCGGCGGCGACGTCGGCGGCGTGCTCGTAGCCCGCGTCGACGTGGCGGATGACACCCATCGCCGGGTCGTTCGTGAGGACCCGCTCGATCTTCGCGGCAGCGAGCTCCGTGCCGTCCGCGACGCAGACCTGGCCCGCGTGGATGGAGCGGCCCATGCCGACGCCGCCGCCGTGGTGGATGGAGACCCAGGTGGCGCCGGAGGACGTGTTGACCAGGGCGTTCAGGAGCGGCCAGTCGGCGATCGCGTCGGAGCCGTCCTTCATGGACTCCGTCTCGCGGTACGGGGAGGCGACCGAACCGGAGTCGAGGTGGTCGCGGCCGATCGCGACGGGCGCGGAGAGCTCGCCGCTCGCCACCATCTCGTTGAACTTCAGGCCCGCGAGGTGGCGTTCGCCGTAGCCGAGCCAGCAGATGCGGGCCGGGAGGCCCTCGAAGGCGATGCGGTCGGCGGCCATGTCGAGCCAGCGGTGCAGGTGCTTGTTCTCGGGGAACAGCTCCTTGATCGCCTTGTCGGTGGCGGCGATGTCCTTCGGGTCACCGGACAGGGCGGCCCAGCGGAACGGGCCGAGGCCCTCCTCGAACAGCGGGCGGATGTGCGCCGGGACGAAGCCGGGGAAGTCGAAGGCGCGGTCGTAGCCCGCCTTGCGGGCCTCGTCGCGGATCGAGTTGCCGTAGTCGAAGACCTCGGCGCCCGCGTCCAGGAAGCCGACCATGGCCTCGACGTGCAGGCGCATCGACTGGCGGGCCTTCTCCGTGAAGCCGGCCGGGTCGGCCTCGCGCTCCTTGTCCCAGTCCTCGACGGAGATGCCGACGGGGAGGTAGGCGAGCGGGTCGTGGGCCGAGGTCTGGTCCGTGACGATGTCGATCGGGGCGCCGCGGCGCAGCAGCTCCGGGAAGATCTCGGCGGCGTTGCCGACGACGCCGATGGACAGGGCGCGGCGCTCGTCGCGGGCCTGGACCGCAAGCTCCATGGCGTGGTCGAGGTTGTCGGCCTTGACGTCCAGGTAGCGGGTGCCGATGCGGCGGTCGATGCGGGTCTCGTCGACGTCGACGCAGATCGCGACGCCCTCGTTCATCGAGATGGCCAGCGGCTGGGCGCCGCCCATGCCGCCGACGCCGGCGGTGAGCGTGATGGTCCCGGCGAGCGTGCCGTCGAACTTCTTCCGCGCCACCGCGCCGAAGGTCTCGTACGTGCCCTGGACGATGCCCTGCGAGCCGATGTAGATCCACGAGCCGGCCGTCATCTGGCCGTACATCATGAGGCCCTCGGCCTCCAGCTTGCGGAAGTCCTCCCAGTTGGCCCAGTCGCCGACCAGGTTGGAGTTCGCGAGGAGTACGCGCGGCGCCCACTCGTTGGTCCGCATCACGCCGACCGGCTTGCCGGACTGGACGAGGAGGGTCTCGTCCGACTTCAGCGTCTTCAGCGTGCGCACGATCGCGTCGTACGCGTCCCAGGACCGGGCCGCCTTGCCGGTGCCGCCGTAGACGACGAGCTTGTCGGGGTGCTCGGCCACCTCGCCGTCGAGGTTGTTCATGAGCATCCGCAGGGCGCCCTCCTGCTGCCACCCCAGGGTGTTGAGCTCGGTGCCGCGCGGGGCTCGTACGGGGCGGGGTCCTGACATCGACGGCCTCCTGGGGTGGGAATCAATCAGCTGTTCAGCCTTCTATTCACATCCTGGCTACATGAATAGGTCTAGTCAAGAGCTGCCGCGGGATCGAGGCGTCGAGGCGCGGCGCGACGGCCCGAACTCGCCACCCCCCGCGAGTGGGTGGCGCATTTTAGACGGCTCGTGAATGTTTCACCGGGAAATGCCAGAAGCCTCACCTGCTCTCCGCACTGTCCGTAGCTTCGTCGTCACACACGCACCAGGGACACATACATGGCGATCGGATGGGGGTCCGAGGCGTGCCCGGAATTGACGAGTGCCTCCTTGAGGTCATGCGACTGCCGGGTGCGCGCGGCGCCTCCGTCGTCGACTGGACCAGCGGACTCGCCCTGGGCACCGTCGGCGCGTCGCGCAACGGGGATCACGAGGCGGATGCCGCCGAGTCCGCCGAACTGGCCCGGCTCGCCGCCGAACACAACACCTTCGCCCCCGCCGACGGCAGCGACTGGTCCCAGGGGTCCGTCAGCGACAAGGCGCCCCCCGTCGAGGACGTCATCGTCACCAACCGGGACAGCTACCACCTGCTGCGCTTCGTGCGCACGACCTTCGACAGCAGCGTCTTCGTCCACCTGTGGCTGGGCCGGGACGAGGGCAATCTCGCGCTCGCCCGACTGCGGCTCGCCGACATGGCCGACCGGATGGTCCTGGGATGAGCACCGAAGCCCGCGCCGGTGTCTCGCCGATGCTCAGCCGCCTCGCCGACGAGCAGGCGACCGGCGCCCTGATCCGCGAACACGGCACCCTCTACCTGGAGGACGGGCGGGTCGTGCACGCCGAGTCGCCCGCGACCCCCGGCATGGACGTGCTGCTCATGGCGGGCGGCGCGGTGCGGGCCGAGGGCTGGTCGGAGGCGGTGGACCGGGCCGGGGCGAGGCAGCGCGTCGGCCGCTACCTGGTGGAGCAGGGCCGCCTCTCGGACGGCGCCCTCGAACTGTGCCATCTGGGCGCCCTGTTCGACGCCTCGTACTTCACGCTCGCCCCCAGCAGCGGCCCCTCCCGGTTCCGGTACGGCGTCTCCCACTGGTTCGGGACGGTGCGGCCCGTGCCGGTGGCGACGGTCGAGCGCGAGACGCTGCGCAGGCGCGAGCTGCTCCAGCGGATCTGGCCGGAGCCGGACACGGACACGGCGCCGCTCAGCCGGATCATCCGGCGCGCGGAGGCGTGCGTACCCCCGCGCAGGCGCCGCGTCCTCGACCTGGTCGACGGCGCGCGGACGGCCTCCCAGATAGCGCTCACCCTGGGCAGGCCCGCCTTCCACACCCTTGTCGACCTGCGGCGTCTCGCCGCGTGCGGCCTGGTGGCCACGGCCCCCGCCCCGGCTCCGCCCGAGTGGTTCGGGCTCGCCGTCGTCGAGGACCCCGACGTGGCCCTGCTGCGGCGGCTGCGCGCCGGTCTGGAGGCCCTGTGAGACGCCTGCTGCGTTCCTCACGTACCCCCGAAAGGAGACCTCCGATGGTCGACAAGGGCGAACTCCTCGCCGAACTGCAACGGTTGAGAGTCCGCGTGCCCCAGGTCACCGGCGCCCTCGCAGCCAGCGTCGACGGCCTGGTCCTCGCCCAGGACACTCCTGGCATCGAACCGGAGGGCGTCGCCGCGCTCACCGCCACCGCACTCGGCGTCGCCCAGCGCCTCGCCGACGCCACCGCGCAGGGCGCCTTCCGCGAGCTCCTGGTGCGCGGCGCCGACGGCTACATCGCCACCTACGCGGCCGGGGACACCGCCGTCCTCACGCTCCTCGCGCAGGACCGGGTCAATGTCGGCCGCCTGCACCTCGAAGGGCGCCGCTCCGGCACCCGCATCGGGGAACTCACCGCTCCCGCCGAGGAGGAAGCGCCGCCCGAGCCGGCCCCCCGCACCCGCGGCCGGGCCCGCGCCCGCACGGCGTCCACCACCACGACCGAGACCGGACTCCCTGTCCGGCCGACCACCAATGTGCCGCCCCAGCCCACGCGTTGACCACCGGCACACCCGCGAAGAAGCACGAAAGGAACCCAGCATCATGGCCAATACCGAGACAGCCCTCAAGGACGCCCTCGCCTCCATAGAAGGCGCCACCGCCGCGGCCCTCGTCGACTACACGAGCGGCATGGCCCTCGGCACCATCGGTGGCTCCAAGAGCTTCGACCTGGAGGTCGCGGCGGCCGGCAACACCGACGTCGTCCGCTCCAAGCTGCGCACCATGGAGCAACTGGGACTCAAGGAGAGCATCGAGGACATCCTCATCACCCTTGGCAACCAGTACCACCTAATCCGCCTGATCAAGGGACGCGGCGGCAACGGCCTGTTCCTGTACCTGGTGCTCGACAAGGCCCGCGCCAACCTGGCGATGGCCCGCCACCAGCTGAAGAAGATCGAGGGCGAGCTGGAGGTCTGAGCGCGTGAAAGGGCGCCGCGCTTCGTGAAGCGCGGCGCCCTTTACGGCTACCCCTCCCAGTCGGACTCCTCGCGGTCCCCGCGCTCCCGCCTGCGGACGGGCCCCCACCGCACCGCGTGCAGCCCGTTCACCCCGACGATGCCCGCCCAGGCCACGAAGAGCCCGGGCAGTCCGGCGTTGACCACGGCGATCGCGGACAGCGGGATGGCGAGGACGAGGGAGACCACGGCGAAGCCGAAGCGTTCGCCCCAGTTCTCGGCGCCGGAGTCGCGGGCCCCGCGGGCCACGGTGATCCGGTGCTCGGCCAGTTGTCGTCGCACCCTGCGGTCGACGACGGAGTCGAGTCGCTGCTCGACCTTGTCGAGGAAGGAGTCGACGAGCGCCGGCTCGTACTCGTCACCCAGTTCCCTGCGTGCGTGCAGGGTGGCGTCGAGTTCCTTCTTGAGTTCGGCGTCGCGTGCGCGTTCGCGGGCTTCCATACCGCTCGACGTTACGGAGCCGAGGCCCCCACCGCAGTAGGGCTATCCCCCGTCTTCTCGGTGGGCCACGCCCCCGCACCGCGCCGGGCGAGCAGCCAATAGAGGACGGCCGGGACGACGAGCCCGACGATCCACGACACGTCCGCCCCGCCCAGCGGCTCGACGAGCGGGCCCGTGTAGAAGGCGGTGGCCAGGAACGGCAGCTGGGCGAGCACGCCGACCCCGTAGACCACGAGCGCGTCCCAACGCCAGGCGCCGTAGCGGCCGTTCACGTCGAAGAGGGCCGGGAGGTCGTAGCGCTCGCGCGAGATCAGGTAGTAGTCGACCAGGTTGATCGCGGACCACGGCGTGAAGAACGTCAGCAGGAACAGCAGGAAGTCCTTGAACGAGGTCAGGAAGCTGTCCTTGCCCGCCAGCGCGACCACCGTGCCCGCGACCATGATGATCCCGATGTAGAGGGCCCGGCCACGCTGCGACAGGGCCCGCTGCCCGCGGAACCCGCTGATGCCGGTGACCATCGACATGAAGCCGCCGTACGTGTTGAGCACGTTGACGGTGAGCTTGCCGAGCGCGATCACGAAGTAGAAGAACGAGGCGACGAGCCCCGCCCCGCCGAGCGACACGACGTACCCGACCTGGTTGTCGATGAACTTCTCGCCCGCGCTCGCCGCGACCAGCACACCGAAGGCCATGGACCACTGAGAGCCGAGCGCGGAGCCCGCGAGCGTCCACCAGAACGTGGCCTTGCCGCTGGTCGTACGCGGCAGATAGCGCGAGTAGTCGGCGACGTACGGGCCGAAGGCGAGCTGCCAGGAGGCCGACAGGGAGACGGCGAGCAGGAACATCGGCAGCGAGAAGTGCGCGTCGGAGAGCAGCGCGCCGACGTCGGCCCGGTCGAAGAGCCGCACGGCCAGGTAGACGAAGGCGAGCGCGCACACCACGCTCGCCACCCGCCCCAGGAGGTGGATGACCCGGTAGCCGACCGTCGCCACGATCCCCGTGACGAGCGCGAAGACGATGATGCCCGTCGTGTCGTTGGTGTGCGTCAGCTGCGCGGTGGCCTGACCGGCGAGCACGGTGCCGCTCGCGAAGAACCCGACGTACATCAGGATCACGAGGAGCAGCGGGACGACGGCGCCCTTCACCCCGAACTGGGCCCTGGACTGGATCATCTGGGGCAGCCCGAGCTTCGGCCCCTGCGCCGAGTGCAGCGCCATGACGGCGCCGCCGAGCAGATTGCCGAGCACGAGCCCGATCAGCGACCAGACCACGTCGCCGCCGAAGACGACGGCGAGCCCGCCGGTGACGACGGCCGTGATGTGGAGGTTCGCGCCGAGCCAGAGGGTGAACTGGTTGAACGCGCCGCCGTGCCGTTCGCTGTCCGGCACCACGTCGATGGAGTGCTTCTCCACTACCGCTGCGGCCATGCGATGGCCTCCTTACTTCTTGCTGATCCCGTGCCGGCGCGCGTAGTCGTTCGCCACGTCCTCGGGGTCCTTCTTGTCCTTGTCCACGAGCCGGTTGAGCTCGGTGAGGTCCTCGGTCGTCAGCGCGTTGCCCAGGCGGGCCAGCGCCTTGCGGACGGTCGAGTCGGCCTTGCGGTCGGCGATCAGCGGGACGATGTGCTGACCGGGGACCAGGTTCTTGGGGTCGGTGAGGACGACCCAGTCGTTGCCGGCGATGTCGGTGTCGGTGGTGAAGAGGTTGGCGACGTCGACGTCGCCCTTCTTCAGCGCGCCCTTCACCAACGGCCCGGACGAATCAAGGGACTTGAACTCCTTGAACTCGACGCCGTACACGTCCTTGAGCCCGACGGCACCGACCTGACGCTTCTTCACCTCGGGAGCGGCGCCGATGATCAGCTTCCCGTTGTGCTTCGCGAGATCGGCGAGCGACTTCAGCTTGTACTTCTTCGCGGTCTCGCGGGTCACCGCGAACGCGTCCGAGTCCTCGGCCATCCCGTAGGGGAGGATCTGCAGGCCCGCCGGGAGCACCATGGCGAGGGCGTTCTGCATCTCGCCCTCCTCGGTGGCCTTCGCCTTGGTGTCGAGGTAGTGCAGGAGGGCGCCCTGGTACTCGGGCAGCAGGTCGATGTCGCCGCTCTTGAGGGCGGGGATGAGGATCTCGCGGGTGCCGAGGTTGGGCCGCACGCTCGTCTTCACGCCGGCCGCTTCGAGCGCGGCCGCGTACAGGTAGCCGAGGACCTGGTTCTCCGTGAAGTTGGCGGTGCCGATGGTGACACCCTTCTTGCTGGAGCCGCCGCCCGAGACCGAACCCCCCTGCTGGTCGAGCGAGGTGATGCCGCTGGAGCAGGCGGCGAGTGCGGGGACGGAGGCCGCGGCGGCCAGGCCGCCGAGGAGAGTACGTCGGTTCATGGTGCTCATCTGGCGTGCTCCTAGGCGGACTTGAGAGTGGTGGGGCGGTGGCGGAACAGCAGGCGCTGAAGCCCGGACAGGGCCAGGTCGAGAACGATGGCGACCACCGCGACGAGCACGGCCCCGCCGAGCACCTGCACCAGGTCGCGCTGGGCGAGCCCGTCGAAGACGTAGCGGCCGAGCCCGCCGAAGGACACGTACGCGGCGATGGTGGCGGTGGCGACGACCTGGATGAGCGCGAGCCTCAGACCGGTCATGATGAGCGGCAGCGCGAGCGGCAACTCGACCTGGAAGAGCACCTGATGGGCCTTCATGCCCTGCCCGCGCGCGGCATCCCGCACCTCGGGATCGACGGCGGTCATCCCGGCGTACGTATTGGTGACGATGGACGGGACGGCAAGCGCGACGAGCGCGATGTAGACCGGCCACATGGAAAGACCGCTCGCCAGGAACACGAGCACGACGAGCCCCACGGTGGGCAGGGCCCGCCCGAACGACGACAGGTTGATGGCGATGAAGGCGCCCCGCCCGGTGTGCCCGATGAGCAGTCCGACCGGCAGGGCGATCGCGGCGGCGACGAGCGTGGCGAGCAGCGAGTACTGGAGGTGCTCGGCGATGCGCGTCGCGATGCCGTCGCTGCCCGCCCACTGCTCCCCGCCGACCAGCCAGGCCCCGAGGTTCTTGAAGAGTTCGAACATGGGGGTTCAGGCCTTCCGGGTCCGAGTACGGGTACGGGCCCACGGCGTGAGCAGCCGCTGGACGCCGACGAGCAGCGCGTCCGCGACGAGCGCGAGCAGCAGGGTCAGGACGACGCCGACGATCACGGGGGTCGGGAAGTTCCGCTGGAACCCGTCGGTGAACAGCTGGCCGAGCCCGCCGTCCCCGATGTACGTCGCGACGGACACGAGCGAGATGGCCATCACGGTGGCGATCCGCACGCCCGCCATGATCACGGGCAGCGCGAGCGGCAGCTCGACGGTGAGCAGGGTCCGCATCGGCCGCGTCCCCATGGCCTTCGCGGCCTCCTTCGTCTTCGCGGGCACCGAGTCGAGGCCTTCGACGGTGTTCCGCAGGAGGACGACGAGCGTGTAGATCGTCAGGCCGATGACGGTGGTGGTGCGGGTGAGCCCGGAGATGGGCAGCAGCAGCACGAAGACGGCGATGGACGGGATCGTGAACAGCACGTTCGACATCCCGAGCAGAAACCCGCGCAGAGCGCGCACCCGGTGCGCGACGACGGCGAGCGGCAGCGAGATGACGAGCCCGAACAGCACGGCGCTGAGGGCGGCCTGGAGGTGGGAGAGGGTGAGGGTGGTGAGGTCGGACCCGTGCGAGCCGATCCATTCCCAGTCGATGGTCATGACGTCACGTCCGTGTCCTCGACGGCCTCGGCCGGCTCGGTCTTCCCGGTGCCCGCGCGCGTCCCAGCGGTGGCGTGGGCGAGGCCCGCCCGGTCGTGGATCTCGGACCGGGACGAGACTCCGGTCAGGATGCCGTCGGCGTCCACCCGGGCCACGAATCCGCCCGGTGCCGCGATCGACTCGTTCAGCGCCGACAGGAGCGAGTCCGTCTCCCGCAGCGGCCGGATCGGCACCGTGGCGCCGGTGCCCTCGTCGCGCCAGTGCAGCGGCTTGCGGGCCTCGTCCAGGGCCAGCTCCCAGCCGGTGTCCGCCGGGTACGCGCCCTGTCCGACACCCCCCAGCGTCGTCAGCGACAACAGCTTCAGCCCCCGCTCGACACCGAGGAAGTCCGCCACGAACTCGTCCGCGGGCCGCGCGAGCAGCTCCTCCGGCGGAGCACACTGCACGAGGTGCCCGCCCTCCCGGAACACGGCTATCCGGTCACCGAGCCGCACCGCCTCGTCGATGTCGTGCGTGACGAAGACGATGGTCTTGTTCAACTCCTTCTGGAGCCGCAGCAGTTCATCCTGAAGCTGGGTACGCACGACCGGGTCGACCGCCCCGAACGGCTCGTCCATGAGCAGCACCGGCGGATCCGCGGCGAGCGCCCTCGCCACCCCCACCCGCTGCTGCTGGCCACCGGACAGCTGATGCGGGTACCGCTTGCCCATCTCCGCGGAGAGGCCGACCCGATCGAGCAGCTCACTCGCCGCGGCCCGCGCCTTCTTCCGCCCCCAGCCGAGCAGCAGCGGCACCGTGGCGACGTTGTCGAGGACGGTGCGGTGCGGGAAGAGCCCGGCCTGCTGGATCACGTATCCGATGGAGCGCCGCAGCTCAGCGGCGTCCTGCTCCAGAACATCGCGCCCGCCGACCCGGATCGTGCCCGAGGAGGGCTCGACCATACGATTGATCATCCGGAGGCTGGTCGTCTTGCCACAGCCCGACGACCCGACGAAGACGGTCACACCCCCTTCCGGCATGTCGAGCGAGAGATCGTGTACCGCTGTCGTGCCATTGGGGAATCGCTTGTGGACCGCTTCGAACTGGATCATGGAGCGCCTCTGGAGTCCTCTTGCCCGCCCTGCATATCGTCATGCAGAGTTCTCGGTGAGTGAATAACTTGTCAATGCCTCCGCGTAAATCGTCGGTAAATCCAGAGCCGGAGACCGATACATGAGACGCGGGCGCCCCATTTGGGGCATTTGAACATCGTTCAAAGGGGAAACAGCACATGGTGTCACAGCCGGTCGTCGTGCTCGACGGCCACGGTCTCCCGGTCGCCGACGTGGTCCGCCTCGCCCACGCGAGCGCCCGACCGGTCCCCGGCACGGACGCCATGAAGCGCGTGGAGGAGTCCTGGAACGCGGCGCGGGAGATCGCCGCGTGGGGCAGGGTCTACGGCCGCTCCACCGGCGTCGGCGCCAACCGCAGCGAGGACGTGCCCACCGAGGCCGCCGCCGACCACGGCCTGCGCCTGCTGCGCAGCCACGCCGGCGCGATCGGCGACGAGCTGCCCGAGCGCGAGGTGCGGGCGATGCTCGCGGTCCGCGCGAACCAGCTCCTGGCCGGTGGCGCGGGCCTGCGCCCCACGGTCGTCACGGCGCTCTGCGAGGCGCTGGAGGCGGGCGCGTACCCGTCGGTCAACGAGCACGGCTCGGTCGGCACCGGCGACATCGCACCCCTGTCCCAGATGGGCCTGGCCCTGGCCGGCGAACACCCGTGGCGCGGCAAGGGCACCCCGCCCAAGCCGCAGCCCCTGGACAACAACGACGCCCTGGCCCTGATCTCCTCCAACGCCCTCACCCTCGGCCAGGCGGCCCTCGCCCTGCACGAACTGCGCGACCTGCTGGCGGCGACGGACCTGGTGGCGGCCATGAGCCTGCTCGCGGTCGACGGCTCCTACGAGGCGTACGCCCTGCCCGTGCACGAGTCCCGCCCCCACAAGGGCAGCTTCGAGGTGGCGGCCCGGATGCGCGGGATCCTCGGCGCCGACGACCACCCCACGCCCCCGCTCGGCCGGATCCAGGACCCGTACGGCTTCCGCTGCGTGCCGCAGATCCACGGCCCGGCGCAGGACGCGGCGAACGCCCTGGAGGACATCCTCACGGTGGAGATCAACGCGGCGGCGGAGAACCCCCTGATCTCGTACACGGAGATGGCGGCCTACCACCACGGCGGCTTCTACATGGCCCAACTCGCCCTCGCGCTCGACCACTTCCGCCTCGCGATCAGCCAGGTGGCCCGCCTCTCCACGTCCCGCCTCTCCACGCTCAACGAACCGAACTTCACCCGCCTTCGCCCGTTCCTCGCGGACGGCGAACCGGCCTCGTCCGGCGTGATGATCCTGGAGTACGCGGCCGGTGGCGCCCTCGCCGACCTGTGCGCCTTCTCCGCCCCCGCGTCCCTCGGCCACGCCGTCCTCTCCCGCGGCGTCGAGGAGCAGGCCAGCTTCGCCTCCCTGGCGGCCCGTCAGACGCTGCGCGTGTGTGCGGCGCTCCGTCAGGTGGTGGGCTGCGAACTGGTCGCGGCGGTCCGGGCGTTGCGGCTGCGCGACCTCCCCCTCGACCCGGAGCTTCCGGTGGGGCGGGCCTTCGAGCTGGCGGCGCAGGAGCTTCCGACGGAGGTGGCGGACCGGTCGCTGACCGGGGACGTGGAACGGGCGGCGGCCCTGCTGGGACGGTTCGTCGAGCAGTGACGGAACAAGGGCGCCGGCCGCGAGGTCTGGCGCCCCCACCGACCCTCTGAATAGAATCATGCAAAATTCGGGACCATTGAATGGACCGGCGGGAGACATGAGCGAACGCACGGACAGCACCCGGAGCGGGACGGAAAACGACGCGGGGGCGCACAGCCCCTCCGCCCGCCTCCAGAGCCTCTTCGAGGGGCACAGGCTCACCCCCACCCAGCGCCGCATCGCGCACTGCATGGTGCGGCGCGCGGCCGAGGTGCCGTTCCTGTCGTCCGTGGAGCTGGCCGAGCTCGCGGGCGTGAGCCAGCCCTCCGTGACCCGGTTCGCGGTGGCGCTCGGCTTCGACGGCTACCCCGCGCTGCGCAAGCACCTGCGCGAGACGGCCCCCTCCGAACCGGCCACCGGTGCCTTGGCCAACGAGTACCAGCAGGCCGTGGAAGCCGAGATCGCCAACCTCAGGCACCTCGCCGAGCTGCTCGCCGACCCGGAGCCGGTCGAGCGGGCGGGCCGACTCCTCGCCGCCTCACCGACGCTGCTCGTCCTGGGACTGCGCGCGGCGGCGTCCCAGGCGTTCGGCTTCGCGTACTTCGCCGCGAAGGTCCACCCCGACGTACGACTCCTCGACGAGGGCGGCACCATGCTCGCCGACCGCATCGACGCGGCCGTCCGCGCGGGTGCCACGACGCTGCTCTGCTTCGCGCTCCCCCGCCACCCGCGCGAGGTCGTCGACGCCCTCGCGTACGCAAAGGAGGCGGGGCTGACCGTCGTCACGGTCGCCGACTCCGCCTTCGCCCCCGTCGCCCGCCACTCCGACCTGCTGCTGCCCGCCGCGGTCGGCACGGGCCTCGCCTTCGACACGGCGTGCTCGCCGATGCTGCTCGGCCGGGTGCTCCTGGAGGCGATGTGCGACGGGCTGCCGCAGGCACAGGCGCGCCTCGAAGAGTTCGACGTACGGGCGGCGGAGCGCGGCCTCTTCGTCGAGTAGACGGGCAATCCCCGTACGGGAGAAGTGAGTTGCGCGGGGACCGCCGCACCCCCGTGAACGGGGGGCGGGACGACGGCGGTCCCCGCGAAGGGCGTGCACCGGGTCAGGCCAGGTGCACACCCAGGGCGTCCGTGGAGGTCCGGGAGCCGCTCCGGAGGTTCCTTTGACGCCGCTCGGTGCCGGCTGGGGCGGGGAGCCGCTCCCGCCCCTTTCCGACACCTCCAATCTGCCGGACCCGTGTTAAGCCGGTGCTGCGCGCACGTGTCGCGCTCGTACCGTTTTCGCGAACCCGGGAAAGCGGCCTACTTCGCGGCGCCCCTGGCCAGGAACGACAGCAGGTCCTGACGGCTCACCACACCCGTCGGCCTGCCCTCGACCAGCACGATCGCCGCGTCCGCCACGCCGAGCACGGCCATCAGGTCCGCCACCGGCTCCCCGGAACCGACCTGCGGCAGCGGCGCCGACATGTGCTTCTCCAACGGGTCGTGCAGCGAGGCCCGTTGGGCGAACAGGGCGTCGAGCAGCTCCCGCTCGACGACCGACCCGATGACCTCGGCGGCCATGACGTCCGGGTGTCCCGCGCCCGGCTTCACGATCGGCATCTGCGAGACCCCGTACTCGCGCAGCACCTCGATGGCCTGACCGACCGTCTCCTCCGGGTGCATATGGACGAGCGAGGGCAGCGCGCCGCCCTCCTTGTCCTTCAGCACGTCGCCGACGCGCGCGCTGGGCCCGGAGTCCTCCAGGAAGCCGTAGTCCGCCATCCAGTCGTCGTTGAAGATCTTCGAGAGGTATCCGCGCCCGCTGTCCGGCAGCAGCACGACCACGATGTCGTCAGGACCAAGGCCCTCCGCGACCCGCAGCGCCGCCACCACGGCCATCCCGCAGGAGCCGCCCACGAGGAGCCCCTCCTCCTTGGCGAGGCGCCGGGTCATCTGGAACGAGTCCTTGTCGGACACCGCGACGATCCCGTCGGCGACCTCACGGTCGTAGGCGGTCGGCCAGAAGTCCTCACCGACGCCCTCGACGAGGTACGGGCGCCCGGAGCCGCCGGAGTACACCGAGCCCTCGGGGTCGGCGCCGATGACCTTGACCCGCCCCTCGCTCGCGTCCTTGAGATAGCGCCCGGTCCCGGAGATGGTGCCGCCGGTCCCGACGCCCGCGACGAAGTGGGTGATCCGCCCGTCCGTCTGCTCCCACAGCTCCGGCCCGGTGGAGTGGTAGTGCGACTCGGGGTTGTGCGGATTGCTGTACTGGTCCGGCTTCCAGGCACCGGGCGTCTCACGGACGAGGCGGTCCGAGACGTTGTAGTACGAGTCCGGGTGCTCGGGATCCACCGCCGTCGGGCAGACCACCACCTCGGCGCCGTACGCCCGCAGCACATTGATCTTGTCCGTGGAGACCTTGTCCGGGCAGACGAAGACGCACTTGTAGCCCTTCTGCTGGGCCACCATGGCGAGGCCGACACCGGTATTGCCGCTGGTCGGCTCGACGATGGTGCCGCCGGGCTCCAGCTCCCCGCTCTTCTCCGCCGCCTCGATCATGCGCAGCGCGATGCGGTCCTTCACGCTGCCGCCGGGGTTGAAGTACTCGACCTTGGCCAGGACGGTCGCCCGCAGCCCTTCGGTCACCTTGTTGAGCCTCACCAGCGGGGTGTTGCCGACGAGGTCGATCATCGATTCGTGGATGCGCACCGTGGTCTCCGGGTTCTCCTCCGTAATGGTGCCGCCAGGGTAAGGCGCACACCATGGACCGTGTCGCTTCATCCGGCGTTGCGATTGGCCGACAGGGATAACGGGGCAAGGACTTCTTGTAGCCGTAATAGAACGCAGAGGCAGGTGGCCGCGGAACATGTCGAGCAGGGCGAGGGTGGCACGGCGGATCGCAGCGGGCGCGGCGTACGGCGGCGGCGGGATCGGGCTGCTGGGCGCGGCCACGGTCGGCGTGGTGCTCGCCGAGGTACACATCGCGCGACGCCAGGTCGGCAACCACGGTCCCGAACCGGTGCACGTACCGGCCGCGGACGGTGTGTACGGGCGCCGGATGTACGGCCCCCGCGACGGCGAACCGTTGCGCTTCCTGATGCTGGGCGATTCGACGGCCGCGGGGCAGGGCGTGCACCGGGCGGGGCAGACGCCGGGCGCGCTGCTGGCGTCCGGGCTCGCGGCGGTCGCCGAGCGGACGGTGGAGCTGCGCAATGTGGCGCAGCCGGGGGCGCGCTCCGACGACCTGGACCGCCAGGTGCCGCTCGGTCTCGCCGACCCCGGCTGGCAGCCCGACGTCTGCGTGATCATGATCGGCGCGAACGACGTCACGCACCGCATGCCGGCGACCACGTCCGTACGGCACCTGTCGGCGGCCGTACGCCGGCTGCGCACGGCCGGTGCCGAGGTGGTGGTCGGCACGTGTCCCGACCTCGGGTCGGTGGAGCCGGTCCAGCAGCCGCTGCGCTGGCTGGCCCGCCGCGCCTCGCGCCAGCTCGCTGCGGCGCAGACCATCGGCACGGTGGAGCAGGGCGGCCGCACGGTGTCCCTTGGCGACCTGCTCGGCCCCGAGTTCTCGGCGAACCCGCGCGAAATGTTCGGCCCGGACAACTACCACCCGTCCATGGAGGGTTACGCGACCGCGGCGATGGCGGTCCTGCCCACGCTCTGCGCCTCCCTGGGCCTGTGGCCCGAGGAGGAGCGCCCGGACGCCTCCCGCGCCGAGGGCTTCCTCCCGGTCGCCCGCGCGGCGGCGAGGGCGGCGCAGGAGGGCGGCACGGAAGTCGCTGCCGCTATGCCGACCGGTCCCCGGGGGCCGTGGGCGCTTCTTAAGCGGCGCCGGCGCCGGCGGGTCACCGTGCAGGAGCCGGTACCTCAATCAAGCGCCTGACCGCCGTTACGCTCCCGGGGCTCCGCCCCGGACCCCGCTGCTCAATCGCCGCAGGGGCTTGAAATGCCCGGACCGCCGCATATCCAGCCCCGCCGGCGTTTGAGGCGCGGGGTCCGGGGCGGAGCCCTGAGCAAGCGCTTAGTAAAATGCGGTGCGGGTCACACACCTCACCCGGTGACCCGAGCGGTACGTACGGGTAACTTCCCTCACGGTCAGCCGTATCGAACTCTGGAGCCGCGTGATGCCCGAAGCAGTGATCGTCTCAGCCGCCCGTTCCCCCATCGGCCGCGCCTTCAAGGGGTCGCTGAAGGACCTCCGCCCGGACGACCTGACCGCCACGATCATCCAGGCCGCCCTCGCCAAGGTCCCCGAGCTCGACCCGCGCGAGATCGACGACCTGATGCTCGGCTGCGGCCTCCCCGGCGGCGAGCAGGGCAACAACCTCGGCCGCATCGTCTCCGTACAGATGGGCATGGACCACCTCCCGGGCTGCACCGTCACCCGGTACTGCTCCAGCTCGCTCCAGACGACCCGCATGGCGCTGCACGCCATCAAGGCGGGCGAGGGCGACGTCTTCATCTCGGCCGGCGTCGAGATGGTGTCCCGCTTCGCGAAGGGGAACTCGGACTCCCTCCCCGACACCCGCAACCCGTTCTTCGCCGAGGCCGAGGCCCGCACCGCCGAGGTCGCCACGCAGGAGAACACCAGCTGGCACGACCCGCGCGAGGACGGCCTGGTCCCGGACGCGTACATCGCGATGGGTCAGACCGCCGAGAACCTGGCCCGCATCAAGGGCATCACCCGCGCCGAGATGGACGCCTTCGGCGTGCGCTCGCAGAACCGCGCCGAGGAAGCCATCAAGAACGGCTTCTGGGAGCGCGAGATCACCCCGGTGACGACCCCCGACGGCACGGTCGTCAGCAAGGACGACGGCCCGCGCGCCGGCGTCACGCTCGACGGCGTCTCGGGCCTCAAGCCCGTCTTCCGCCCCGACGGCCTCGTCACGGCCGCCAACTGCTGCCCGCTGAACGACGGCGCCGCCGCGCTCGTGGTCATGTCGGACACCAAGGCGCGCGAGCTGGGTCTGACCCCGCTCGCCCGCGTCGTCTCCACCGGCGTCTCGGGCCTCTCCCCCGAGATCATGGGCCTCGGCCCGGTCGAGGCCAGCAAGCAGGCCCTGAAGCGGGCCGGTCTGACCATCGACGACATCGACCTGGCCGAGATCAACGAGGCGTTCGCCGCGCAGGTCATCCCGTCCGCCCGTGAGCTGGGCATCGCCGAGGACAAGCTGAACGTGAACGGTGGCGCCATCGCCGTCGGCCACCCCTTCGGCATGACCGGCGCCCGGATCACCGGCACGCTGATCAACTCGCTCCAGTTCCACGACAAGCAGTTCGGTCTGGAGACGATGTGCGTGGGCGGTGGCCAGGGCATGGCGATGGTCATCGAGCGCCTGAGCTGATCCGGGTCGGCCCGAAGCGGTCTATCCGTTCGTGATCCAATCTCCCCCAGGATGTGACGTGCATCTCGGGGGTTTTTGGTTTTTGCAGGTCAGCCCATGCCCAGGCCATATCGGGGCTAAACACCCGGACAAAAGACCTGTCCGTTTCGTGACGTAATGCACTGACAGCCTGTTCATTCAGGCTTCAAGCTGATGTAGGAAGTCGGGGGTCGACTTGAAACCGGGAGTACGTCAGTGAGCGCCATGCCTGCCGCCATAAGTGTCCTCGTGCTCGCCACGGCCGCTGCCACGGCCGTCGGTGCCGCCACCCTGCAGCACGTCAGGGGTCTGCGCCGACAGGTCTCGGAGCTGCGCGACGAGCTGAGCAGGGATCGCGCCACCCAGGCGCTTCCCGGTATCCCCGCCGCACGCACCACGCCGGACGCCGAGGCGATACGCAACGCCGTCGCCGACGCCCTCGCCGAGGAGCGGGAGCGCGAGCTGGCGGAGGCCCGGGCGTTCTGGGCCGCCCAGGAGGCACGGGACAGCTCGGAGCTGCCGCCGTTCCTGGCCGGCGGCGCGCTCGGCGACGACATGTTCCTGCCGCGTCAGGCGGACCTCGTGGGCCTGGAGCCCTTCGGGGAGCCCTCGTTCGAGCCGGAGGACGAGTTCGCCGGCACGGCCGCCCTCGACGAGGTCGTCGAGGAGTCGCCCGAGCTGGCCGCCGCCCGCCGCAGGCACCCCTCGCACCCCGACTTCGTCCCGGTGCAGTCACCGGTCGTGGGCGACCACGAGCGCACGGTGCAGTGTCTTGAGGAGCTGGCGCAGACCCGCACCGCCCTCGCCGACGTCCGCCCCGGCCCACTCGGCACGCTCGACGTGTACGTGTTCACCGACGGCACGACGCTCTGCATGACCCCCGGCCACCGGGAGACGGCGGAGCAGCTGGCGTCCGCGCTGCGCGCCGGCGAGACCCCGGTGCTGCTCGGCGGCTCGGGCGTCTCCGGTGCGTATGCGTTGACCTTTGAGTGCGGCGACGGCAGCGTCTACATCCTGGCCGACCGGGTCATCGCTTCGGCCTGAGCCGTGGTCGCACCCCCGGGGCTCCGCCCCGGACCCCGCGCCTCAAACTCCCCCAGACTCTGTCCGGGGGGACCCCCTGGCGGGGCTGGAAATACGAGCTAGATGCCGGCTCGCTTCATTGCCACCTCGACCAGTTCCACGGCCTGTGCGACCTCCCCCGCCTCCCGGAGGGAAACCGCCAAGTCCCGCCCCGCGACCGTCACTTGGTCCGCCGCGGCGAACATCCCCGCATCGGGCATCTCCCGCACGGGCGCGTCGGGCGCATCCAACTTCTGGGCCCACGCCGAAAGTTCCCTGGCCAGCGCCAGCGCCTCCGCGGCAGCACCCCGCTGCAATCTGCTCTGCGGCGCGGCCCTGAGCCGATCGGCGAACTGATCCACTGCTGCGGTCAAAGGCGTCGTATCAAGCACGCGCCGACTGTAGCTGTTTACAAGGCCCCAACGCTCAGGCACGGTGGCGTGAAGGACCGGCCACATCGAAGCGTTCCGGAGGCGCCGATGTCCCAAGTCTTCTCCGAGGAGACCCACCGCAATCTGCTGGCTCGCATCCCCCACTGCACCGGTCGTGAACTCGGCGACTGGATGCGGACCGTCGAAGAAGGCCCCTGCTTCCTTCGCTTCGAAGAGAAGGTCAGTTGGCTGCGTGGCGAGCACGATCTCGCGTACGGCCACGCGAAAGCGATCATCCACGAGTACGACCTGAGGCGCGCCGCACGGCGATTCCGCTAGCGCCACTCCCCGTCACGACCCTCACCTCACGGCAAGGGGCCCGCACACCGGAAGGTGTGCGGGCCCCTGACGTCGGGCGGCTGTTACGCCCAGTACGCCTAGTCGTTGCCTTGCAGGATCGCGATGAGCCGCAGGAACTCCATGTAGATCCAGACCAGCGTCATGGTCAGGCCGAACGCGGCGAGCCACGCCTCTTCCTTCGGGGCGCCGTACGCGATGCCGTCCTCGACCTGCTTGAAGTCGAGGGCCAGGAAGCAGGCACCGAGCAGGATGCCGAGGATGCCGAACACGATGCCGAGGCCACCGCTGCGGAAGCCGAGGCCGTCACCGCCGCCGAAGACGGCGAACAGCAGGTTGATGCCCATCAGCAGGACGAAGCCGAGCGCCGCGGCCATGACGAAGCCGTAGAAGCGACGGTTGACGCGGATCCAGCCCGCCTTGTACGCGATGAGGACACCGGCGAACACGGCCATCGTGCCGAGCACGGCCTGCATGGCCGCGCCGTCGGCGATGCGGTTGTCGACGACGCTGGAGAGCACGCCGAGGAAGACGCCCTCAAGGGCGGCGTACGCCAGGATCAGGGGCGGGGACGCCTTGCGCTTGAAGGCCTGGACGAAGCCCAGGACCATCGCGACGAGGCCCGCGCCGACCGCGATGCCCATCGACTTGCCGATGTTCGCGTCGTCGACCGGCAGCAGCGCCCAGGCGAGCGCCGCCGTGACGATCAGCAGACCGAGCGTCGTGGCGGTCCGCATGATGACGTCGTCGATCGTCATGCGGCCGGTGGTGGCGGGCGCCTGCGGAGCCCCGTACTGGACGTCCTGCTGTGCGTAGGGGTTCTGCGCGTACGGGTTGCCGGCGGGGGCCTGGCCGTAAGGATTGCCTTGCGCCGTGCCGACAGCGGGGCCCCCGGCCTGCGGCTGCTGCGCGTTCGCGTTGAACTGCGCGTAGCCGTTGTCGCGGCTGAACCCCCGTCGCGAGAAGACCGGGTTGCTGCTCCTCATTTCACTCCTCCATGGCCACCCTGTATGGCCTTGCCATCAAGAGTAATGGTCTGGCAAAGATCCGACCCTAGTGCTCAGGGAGGATCTTTCCCATCCTGTTACGAGGAACGTCCCGTGCACCCTCTGTGTTCCGCCTTCCGGCCCCTCATACGGGGAATCCCGTGTACGCCTCGGCAAGATCCGTCTCGGCCGCCTTCGAGGTGGTCACACGGTCCAGCTGGGCCAGCTGGATCTTGTCGTCGAAGGCCGTGGCGTCGGGGGCGCGGTGCAGCATGGTCGTCATCGCGTACGAGAAGCGCTCCGCCTGCCAGACGCGCCGCAGGCAGGTCTCGGAGTACGTGTCGAGCGCTTCCGTGTCGCCCTTCTCCACGTACGCGGTGAGGGCGCGGGCGAAGGTGATGACGTCGCCGACGGCGAGGTTGAGGCCCTTGGCACCGGTCGGCGGGACGATGTGCGCCGCGTCCCCGGCGAGGAAGAGGCGGCCGTGCCGCATCGGCTCGTGGACGTACGACCGCATGGGGGTGACGGACTTCGACGTGATGGGGCCGCGGGCGAGGCGCCAGGTCGGGTCGTCGACCTCGAGGCGGCGGTCGAGCTCGGCCCAGATCTCGTCGTCGGACCAGGACTCGGCTTCGGTGCCGGCCGGAACCTGGAGGTACGCGCGCGTGACGTGCGGTGAGCGCATGGACATGAGGGCGAAGCCGCGGTCGGAGCGGTTGTAGATCAGCTCGTCGTGGGAGGGCGCCACGTCGGCGAGGATGCCGAGCCAGGCGTACGGGTAGGTGCGCTCGTACGTCCGGACGAGCTCCTCGGGGACCGCCTTGCGGGCCACGCCCCAGAAGCCGTCGCAGCCGACCACGTAGTCGCAGTCGAGGGTCTGCTCGCGGCCCTCGTGGCGGAAGCGGATGCGGGGGCCCGCGGTGTCGGCGCCCTCGACCGCCAGCGCCTCCGCCTCGAACAACAGGGGCCCTCCGTCGGCCAGTTGGGCCGCGATGAGGTCCTTGCAGACCTCGGTCTGCGCGTACACCATGACCTGCTTGCCACCGGTCAGGGCGGGGAAGTCGACGCGGTGGCGGCGCCGGTCGAAGCGCAGCTCGATGCCGTCGTGCGGCAGGCCCTCGCGGTCCATGCGCGCGCCGACACCGGCCTCGCGCAGCACGTCCACGGTGCCCTGCTCCAGGATCCCGGCGCGCTGGCGCTGCTCCACGTAGGCGCGGTCACGGCCCTCCAGGACGACCGATTCGATGCCGGCGTTGTGCAGGAGCCTGGCCAGGAGCAGCCCGGCCGGGCCCGCTCCGATGATGCCGACGGTGGTGCGCATACGGGATCCCTCTCGCGTCATTGCGTTCGTTCGCCTGTGGTGTCGTGTGGTGCCGCGTGGCGCCGTGTTCGCCTGGTGAACTTTCGTTCATCAAGTTCTGTGCGGATCCTCGCCCCGCGCAGGGCAGGTGTCAATGGTTTCGATGACCCCCGGGCCCAGAGGGCCACACGGGAGCCGACGCGGGAGCTGCGAGAGGGCGCGCCAACGCTCCTGAGGGAGAAGGAAGTTGGGGGCCGCGACGCGAAGCGCAGAGGAAGTTCGGAGGTGCCCGGAACCGGACTTGAACCGGTACGCCCGCAAAGGGCAGCGAGGTTTAAGCTCGCCGTGTCTGCATTCCACCATCCGGGCAGGCTGTGGGGCTCCGCATCGACGTTCCGAGCCTATCCGGCAGCGTCCCCCGATCAGCGGAACCACGTCCCCACGTTGTCTTATTTTATTGACGTCTGAGGGTGCATCAGCACACGCCGGGGCCCATCAGCACCTGCCGGGAGCCCTGCGGCCTCCCGGGACGGGTTCCCACGGATTGACGGAATTTCACCGCCCGGCCGGCGCACCCCGGTCCGGTACCTCTCAGGGGCCGGGGTCATCCCCAGGTATGACTCGGGCTCCCCCGGTCCCTCCGAAGTCGCCCTCCGGAACGAGAGCTGCGGCTGACTTTCCCGGCCCGATCCGCGGCGACGATGGAAGCGTCCCCGTAAGCAGCACAGACCGACAGGAGCACCCTCCCGTGACCACCACCCCGCTCGCGGGCCGCCCCACCACCACGGCAGCGGCCCGCGCCACGGATCTGTCCAAGATCTACGGACAGGGCGAGACCAAGGTGGTCGCGCTCGACCAGGTCTCCGTCGAGTTCCGGCAGGCCGAGTTCACCGCGATCATGGGCCCGTCCGGCTCCGGCAAGTCGACGCTGATGCACTGCGTCGCGGGCCTCGACACGTTCTCCTCCGGGTCCGCCCGGATCGGCGAGACCGAGCTGGGCTCCCTGAAGGACAAGCAGCTCACCAAGCTCCGCCGGGACAAGATCGGCTTCATCTTCCAGGCGTTCAACCTGCTGCCGACGCTGACCGCCCTGGAGAACATCACGCTCCCCATGGACATAGCGGGCCGCAAGGCCGACAAGCAGTGGCTGGAGAACGTGATCCAGATGGTGGGCCTCTCCGGGCGCCTCGGACACCGGCCCGCGCAGCTCTCCGGCGGACAGCAGCAGCGCGTGGCGGTGGCCCGCGCGCTCGCCTCCCAGCCCGAGATCATCTTCGGTGACGAGCCGACCGGAAACCTCGACTCGCGCTCCGGCGCCGAGGTCCTCGGCTTCCTGCGCAACTCCGTGCGGGAACTGGGGCAGACCGTGGTCATGGTCACCCACGACCCCGTCGCCGCGGCCTACGCGGACCGGGTGATCTTCCTGGCCGACGGCCGCATCGTCGACGAGCTCCGGGACCCGACGGCGGACTCGGTCCTGGACCGCATGAAGCGCTTCGACGCCAAGGGCCGGACGACCTGACCGGCCACACGACCCACGCGCCCCGCTGGAAGCCACCCACCCAGGACTGAGTAGACCCATGTTCCGTACCGCCCTGCGCAACGTGTTCGCGCACAAGGCCCGGCTCCTGATGACCGTGCTCGCCGTCATGCTCGGCGTCGCCTTCGTCAGCGGCACCCTCGTCTTCACCAACACCATCTCCGGCGCCATGGAGAAGTCCTCCGCCAAGGGCTTCAGCCACGTCGACGTGGCCGTCACCGCCCAGCGCTCCGAGGACAAGGGCAACACCGTCGGCAAGGAGGCCGCCCTCACCGACGCCACCCTCAAGGCGGCTCGGGACACCCGGGGCGCCGGCTCCGCCTACGGCGTCGTCAGCGGTTACGCCGCCGTCGCCGACCAGGACGGCAAGCTCGTCGGCAACGGCTTCTCCACCAAGGGCGGCAACTACTGGGGCTCCTCCGGGAAGCCCGACTCCCGGTACCCGCTGAAGAAGGGCACCGCCCCGCACGGCGCGGACCAGGTCGCCCTCGACGCGAAGACCGCGCAGCGCGCCGGCTACAAGGTCGGCGACCAGGTGCGGATGTCCGTCGACGGCCCCGTGCTGACCCCGACCCTCACCGGCATCTTCACCACCGACGACGGCAACGTCTCGGCGGGCGGCTCGCTGGCCCTCTTCGACACCCCGACCGCGCAGCAGCTCTTCCACAAGCCGGGCGCGTACGACGAGATCGATGTGACGGCCGCGGCCGGGACGAGCCAGGACCGGCTGAAGTCCGCGCTGGACAAGGCGCTGCCCACCGGGCAGACCAAGACCACCACCGCGCAGCAGCTCGCCGACGACCAGGCCGAGCAGATCTCGTCGTCGATGAGCTCCATGAAGACGATGCTGCTCGTCTTCGCGGGCATCGCGCTCTTCGTCGGCATCTTCATCATCGCCAACACCTTCACGATGCTGGTCGCCCAGCGCACCAAGGAGCTGGCACTGATGCGGGCCGTCGGCGCCTCCCGGCGTCAGGTCACCCGCTCCGTACTCCTTGAGGCCTTCGTCGTGGGCGCGGTCGCCGCGGTGGCCGGTCTCGCCGTCGGCATCGGCATCGGTGCGGGCATGCGGGCGCTCATGGGCACGACCGGCGCGATCATGCCGGACGGGCCGCTCGTCGTCTCCCCCGGCACCGTCGTCGCCGCGCTGGTCGTCGGCATCCTGATCACGATGCTGGCCGCCTGGCTGCCCGGCCGCCGCGCCGCGAAGATCCCGCCGGTCGCCGCGATGAACGCGGTGCACGCCGCGCCCACCGCCAAGTCCCTGGTACTGCGCAACACGCTGGGCGCCCTGGTCTCCGCCGCCGGTATCGCGGCCGTGCTCTACGCGACGACCCTCAGCGGCGACAGCGGCCAGGCCCCGATGGGCCTCGGCGCCGCGCTCCTGGTCATCGGCGTCTTCATCCTCACGCCGCTGCTCTCCCGCCCGCTGATCGCGCTCGCGGCCCCGGTCCTGCGCGCCTTCGGCATCTCCGGCAAGCTGGCCCGCCTCAACTCGGTGCGCAACCCGCGCCGCACCGCCGCCACCGCGTCGGCGCTGATGATCGGCCTGACCCTGATCACCGGCCTCACGGTGATCGCGGGCAGCGTGCAGTCGGCGATCAACAAGATGGCCGCCGACTCGATCAAGGCGGACTACGTCGTCGCCATGTCGAACGGGAACCAGCTCTCCCCCGACGTCGTGAAGACCCTCGACAAGACGCCCGGTGTCACGGCCGTCAGCGGACTGACCAACTCGCCCGCGCGCATCGACGGCGGCACCGAGTTCCTGACCGGCGTCAACGGAAAGACGATCACGCAGCTCGCCGAACTCCCGCTGGACAGCGGCAAGTTCACCGTCGGTGGCGGCCAGGTCGTCGTCGACGACAAGACCGCGAAGGAGCACGACTGGACCACGGGCTCGACCTTCACCACGCACTACGAGGACGGCAAGCGGCAGAAGCTGACCGTCGCGGGCGTCTACGAGGCCAACGAGATGATGCGCGGCATCATGATCGACACCCCGACCCTCGCCCCGCACCTCAGCGCCGACTCCGGTGACATGCAGGTCATGCTGAAGACGTCCGGCGGCGCGTCCGACGCCACCAAGGACAAGCTCACGAAGGCGCTCGGCGAGAACCCGGCGATCCAGGTCCAGGACAAGCAGGACATCACCAACCAGGTCGCCCAGGTCTTCACGCTGATGCTGAACATGCTCTACGGCCTGCTCGCCATGGCGGTGATCGTCGCCGTGCTCGGCGTCATCAACACCCTGGCGATGTCGGTCTTCGAGCGCCAGCAGGAGATCGGCATGCTCCGCGCGATCGGCATCGACCGCAAGGGCATCAAGCGGATGGTCCGCCTGGAGTCCCTGGTGATCTCCCTGTTCGGCGGCGTGCTCGGCATCGGCCTCGGCGTGTTCTTCGGCTGGGCGGCCGGTCAGCTCATCGGCAACTCCATGTCGACGTACGAACTGATCCTGCCCTGGGGCCGGATGGGGCTCTTCCTCGCGCTCGCCGCGGTCGTCGGCATCCTGGCGGCCCTGTGGCCGGCCCGCCGCGCGGCCCGACTGAACATGCTCGACGCGATCAAGTCCGAGTAGCAGGACCCGAGTGACGAAACTGGGGCGCATCCGCGACGGCGGATGCGCCCCAACTCGCTTACGGGACGGGCTAGCTGACGACGTTCCAGGTACGTGCCCGCAGCGGCATCTCCGAGGCCCCGCTCTCCGGTGTCTTCACCGCGAGGATCTGGTTGACCCCGATGCGGTTGCGCTCGAAGCTGAGCGCGGACGCGGCCATGTAGAGCCGCCAGACCCTGGCCCGGCCGGGGCTGACCAGCTTCAGGGCCTCGGACCAGCGGGCCTCCAGGTTCCTGACCCACTGGCGCAGCGTGAGCGCGTAGTGCTCACGGATCGCCTCGACGTCCCGCACCTCGAAACCGGCCCGTTCCAGCTGCCCCGTGGTGGAGCCGACCGGCGCGAGCTCCCCGTCGGGGAAGACGTACGCGTCGATGAACTCGTCGACCTCGTACGCCGTTTCGTCCCGCTGCGGCCGCCGCGCGATCTGGTGGTTGAGCAGCCGCGCGCCGGGCTTGAGGAGGGCGTACAGATCGGACGCGTACTCCAGGTACCGCTCGGAGCCGACGTGCTCGGCCATGCCGATGGACGAGATCGCGTCGTACGGGCCGTCGCGCACGTCGCGGTAGTCCTGGACGCGGATCTCGACGCGGTCGGTCAGACCCTCGTCCGCGACCCGCTTCCTGGCATACGCGGCCTGCTCCTGGGAGAGCGTGACACCGACGACGCTCACGCCGTGCTCACGCGCGGCGTGGATCGCCATGGAACCCCAGCCGCAGCCCACGTCGAGCAGCCGCATGCCGGGCTTCAGCGCCAGCTTGCGGGAGATCAGCTCCAGCTTGTCGCGCTGGGCCGATTCGAGACCGGCCTCGGGCGACTCCCAGTAGGCGCACGAGTAGACCATCGACGGGCCGAGGACCAGCTCGTAGAAGTCGTTGCCCACGTCGTAGTGGTGGCTGATGGCCTGCTTGTCGCTGCCCTTGGTGTGCAGGTGGAGGCGGCCACCCCTGCGCATCTCCTCGGGCGGCGGGGCGGGCGGCAGCGGGGCGCCGGCGAGCTTCACCAGCTCCTTGGCCGCGGAGCGCACCTTGGGGTCCTTGAGGGCCTGCGCGAGGCTCCTGGACTCCTCGGCGTCCCCGTCGGGGTCCCGCTCCCAGATGAGCCCTGCCACCCGGTCGAGGACCGCGTACAGGTCGCCCTCAACGTCGAGTTCACCGGCCACCCAGGCCCTGGCGAGGCCCAGTTCTCCCGGTTTCCAGAGCAGCCGGCGCAGGGCGCGACGGTTCCGGACGATGAGCACGGGCGCGTCCGGCGGGCCCGCCTCCGAGCCGTCCCAGGCGCGCAGGCGCACCGGGAGCTCGACGCCGAACAACTGCTCGGCGAGATTCTTCAGCCGCTGTGCGGCGTTCTGCATGGCGGACACCTCCGTGACGAGACGGATTCCGGGAAATCCCGGGACGGTTCAACACCACGTAAACACCGACAGGGCGCCTGCGCAGTCCCGATATCGAGTCACGGAACGGCAAAATACTTGTAGCCACCACGTACATCGGGGCGGAAACGCCGAAGGGACCGCCCGCACCACGGATGGCGAGCGGCCCCTTCGGGATGAGCTAACTGCAGGTCAGGAGGCCTTGGCCTTCTCCTCGACCTTCTTCGTCGCGCTGTCGTCGGCCTTCGGCGCCTCGGCCGCGGGCTTCGGCGCCGGCTTGGCGGCCTCGTAGAACTCCTCGCGCGGAGTCTCCAGGGCGCCGAGCGCGGTGATGTCGCGCTTCTGGAACATGTTGATCGTCCACTCGGCGATCACACGGATCTTGCGGTTGTACGTCGGCATGGCGAGCCCGTGGTAGCCACGGTGCATGTACCAGGCGAGACGGCCCTTGAGCTTGATCTTCACCTTGCCCATGACGATCATCGCGACGCCCTTGTGGAGGCCGAGACCCGCCACCGCACCCTTGTTGGCGTGCTTGTAGTCGCCCTGCGGGAAGCCCCGCATGCCCGAGACCACGTTGTCGCCGAGGACCTTCGCCTGGCGCATCGCGTGCTGGGCGTTCGGCGGGCACCAGGCGTTCGGGTTGCCGTTGGCGCGACCGACGAGGTCCGGAACCTGGGCGTTGTCGCCCGCGGCCCAGATGTAGTCGCTGCCGGCGACCTGGAGGGTGGCCTGCGTGTCCACGTGACCACGCGGGCCGAGCGGCAGACCGAAGCGGGCGAGGGCCGGGTTCGGCTTGACGCCGGCGGTCCACACGATCGTGTTGGAGTCGACCTCGAGGCCGTTGCTGAGGACGACGTGGCCGTCGACGCAGGACGGCATCGTGGTGCCGAGGTAGACCTCGATACCGCGGGACTCCAGGTGCTTCTTGCCGTACAGGCCGAGCTCCGGGCCGACCTCGGGCAGCACCTTGTCGGCGGCGTCGACGAGCACGAAGCGCATGTCCTCGCGCTTCACGTTCTTGTAGAACTTGGCCGCGTCGCGCGCCAGGTCCTCGACCTCACCGATGGTCTCGGCGCCCGCGAAGCCACCGCCGACGAAGACGAAGGTGAGCGCCTTGCGGCGGATCTCCTCGTCCGTCGTCGACTCGGCCTTGTCGAGCTGCTCGAGTACGTGGTTGCGCAGGCCGACGGCCTCCTCGACACCCTTCATACCGATACCGGCCTCGGCGAGGCCCGGCGTCGGGAAGGTGCGGGAGACCGCGCCGAGCGCGATCACCAGGTAGTCGAAGGGAACCTCGTACGCCTCGCCGACGATCGGCGCGACGGAGGCGACCTTGCGGTCCTGGTCGATGGAGGTGACGCGGCCGGTGAGGATCTCGGCGCCCGGCACAGCGCGTCGCATGGGGACGACGACGTTGCGCGGCGAGATGCTGCCGGCGGCGGTCTCGGGGAGGAAGGGCTGGTACGTCATGTACGAGCGCGGGTCGACGACCGTGACGGTCGCTTCCGCGTAACGCATCTTCTTCAGGATGCGTCGCGCCGCGTACAGGCCTACGTACCCACCCCCGACAATGAGGATCCTGGGACGCTCCGTGGTGCTCATGCCATCGAGTATCCACCCGACTGGCGGGGGTCGCTCGTGCGCCCCTTCACAAGCTTGTAGGGGGGCTCTGCTACACTGCGCCGCTCACGTGACCCATGTCATGACACTCCAGGGGAACCACCGCATCGCCCCAGACGTTGCTCACCCCTCTTGAGCAGCCATAGTGAGCATTTGGCTGTACTGGACCACTTCGGTCCGCAATCGGCTCGCAACACTGCGGCAACCTCACGCGCGACCCGCGCGAGAGCCCCCGCGAGCCCCCGAACGGGCCCGAGAGCGCGTAACAGCCTCCAAGTGGGCCGATTTCCTTGTGAAGAAGTTCACGAACTTTCCCGACGGCGTGTCGCGGCGGGGTGTCGGAAGCGCCCCGCACGGCGCTCAGACGCCGTGCGAGGCGCTCAGGAGAGACGCGAATCGCCGTGAAATCAGGCGATGGACCAGGCGATCCCGTCGAGGATGTCGTGCTCGCTCACGACCACCTCGCGCGCCCCGATCCACTCCATGATCAGACGCAGCACGAGCGCGCCGGAGGCGATGACATCGACCCGGCCGGGGTGGATGACCGGCTTCAGCGCGCGCTGGTCGTGCGTGGACACCAGCAGCCAGTCGGTGAGCTCGGCGACCTTGTCGAAGGAGATCCGGGAGTGGTGGATCGCCGTCGAGTCGTACTCGCTCAGCCCGAGGGCGAGCGCGGCCACCGTGGTGACCGAACCCGCGAGGCCCACCAGCGTGCGGGCCGAGGCCAGCGGCACCGTCTGGTTGACCAGATCGAGGGCCTCGCCGATGTCCTGGCGGATCGCCTCGATCTGCGCCGGGGAGGGCGGGTCGGTGACCGTGCCGTCCTCCGCGACGAGGTGCCGCTCCGTCATCCGTACGCAACCGATGTCCACGGAGCGGGCGGCACGCACGGTGTCGTCGCCGACGACGAACTCGGTGGAACCGCCGCCGATGTCGACGACCAGGTAGGGCTTGTCCAGGTCGGCCCGCCCGGTGAGTTCCTTCGTCGCACCCGTGAAGGAGAACGTCGCCTCCTGGTCACCGGTGATGACCTCGGGCTCGACCCCCAGGATGTCGAGGACACCGCTCACGAAGTCCTCGCGGTTCTCGGCGTCACGGGACGCCGACGTCGCCACGAAGCGGAGCTTCTCGGCACCGTGCTCCTTGATGACCTCGGCGTACTCGCGGCACGCCGCGAACGTCCGCTCCAGGGCCTCGGGCGCGAGCCGGCCCGTCTTGTCGACACCCTGACCGAGCCGGACGATCGTCATCCGACGGTCCAGGTCGACGAGTTCGCCCGTTTCCGGGTTCGCGTCCGCGACGAGCAGCCGGATCGAGTTGGTACCGCAGTCGATGGCGGCGACGCGCGTCACTCGGCCACCTCCGTGGCGGACCCGGTGGACGCGCCCACACACGCGCCCTTCCTCCACCACTCCGGCAGCATCGCGATCGCCTCGTCGCCCAGCGGGTTCACACCGGGGCCCGCGGCCAGGGAGTGGCCGACCAGGACGTGCAGGCACTTCACCCGGTCCGGCATGCCGCCGGCGCTCGGGAAGTTCTCCAGGACCTCGATGGCGTCGCGGCGGGCGATGTAGTCCTCGTGGGCCGCGCGGTACTGACGGGCCAGCTCCGGGTCCGTCTTGAGGCGCTCCGTCATCTCCTTCATCACGCCGTTCGCCTCGAGCGTGCCGATCGCCGACGCCGCACGCGGGCACGTGAGGTAGTACGTCGTCGGGAACGGGGTGCCGTCCTCCAGGCGCGGGGCCGTCTCGACCACGTCCGGATTGCCGCAGGGGCAGCGGTGCGCGATGGCGCGCAGGCCGCGCGGCGGGCGCCCCAGCTGCTCCTTGAACGCCTGGATGTCGGCGTCCGTGGGCGCGGTGGGCTCGGTCTGCGGCGGGGGGGTATCCATCGCTCGGGTGATTCCTTCAGTCTTTGTCAGTTGTCCGCCTGGTCGGCCTTGTCGACGCCGTCCCAGACGTTGGAGTACCAGGGGCGGTCCTCCGCGCCCTGCTCGGCGCGCTCGGCGGCCGAGGTGCGCTCGCTCGGCACCACGTAGCCGGTCTCGCCAGGCATCACCATGTGCAGGCGCTCCCGGATCCGCTGCTCGGCGAACGCGTCGTCCTGCCAGCGGGCCTTCTGGTCGCGCAGCTTGTCGACCCGCTCCTTGGCCTCCTGCTGCTGGCGCCGCAGGTCCTCGATCTCGCCGCGCTGCGAGACGTACTGCCTTATCGGGTACGCGAGCGCGACCACGAGGGTGCACAGAACGAGGGCGAGCAGGGCCGCGCGGCCCGTGAGACGCGAGCGGCGGGCCTGCCGCTTGCTCTGCGAGCGGTAGACGCGCTCGGCGGTCTGCTCACCCAGGACACGCAGGCGGGTGGCCGTCGAGAAGCGATCTCTGGAGTCCCTGTCCCGTACCTTTCCGGGCATCGCCTGCTCCCGCCTCCCCGCTCACGTACGTACGTCCCCGCACACGGTACGGGACCGAGTGCGGGGACGTACGTAACTGCTACCTCGGTGAGGTCAGCCCTTGTAGCGCGGGAAGGCCGAGCGACCGGCGTAGACCGCCGCGTCGTCCAGGATCTCCTCGATGCGCAGGAGCTGGTTGTACTTGGCGACGCGCTCGGAGCGGGCCGGGGCGCCGGTCTTGATCTGGCCGCAGTTGGTGGCGACGGCCAGGTCGGCGATGGTGACGTCCTCGGTCTCGCCGGAGCGGTGGGACATCATGCACTTGAAGCCGTTGCGCTGCGCGAGCTCGACGGCGTCCAGGGTCTCGGTCAGCGAACCGATCTGGTTCACCTTCACGAGCAGGGCGTTCGCCGAGTTCTCCTCGATGCCGCGGGCCAGGCGCTCCGGGTTGGTGACGAACAGGTCGTCGCCGACGATCTGCACCTTGTCGCCGAGCTTCTCGGTGAGGACGTTCCAGCCGGCCCAGTCGTCCTCGTACAGCGGGTCCTCGATGGAGACGAGCGGGTACGCGGAGACGAGCTCCTCGTAGTACTCCGTCATCTCGGCGGCGGAGCGCTCCTTGCCCTCGAACTGGTACTTGCCGTCCTTGTAGAACTCGGAGGCGGCGACGTCGAGCGCGAGGGCGATCTGCTGGCCGGGAACGTAACCGGCCTCCTTGATGGCCTCGAGGATCAGGTCGAGGGCCTCACGGTTCGAGCCCAGGTTCGGGGCGAAGCCGCCCTCGTCGCCCAGGCCGGTGGCCAGGCCCTTGCTCTTCAGGACCTTCTTCAGCGTGTGGTAGACCTCGGCGCCCCAGCGCAGGGCCTCGGAGAAGGACTCCGCGCCGATCGGGGCGATCATGAACTCCTGGATGTCCACGTTGGAGTCCGCGTGGGACCCACCGTTCAGGATGTTCATCATCGGGACCGGCAGCAGGTGCGCGTTCGGGCCACCGAGGTAGCGGAACAGCGGCAGGTCGGAGGCCTCGGAGGCGGCGTGGGCCACGGCGAGCGAGACGCCGAGGATCGCGTTGGCGCCGAGCGAGCCCTTGTTGTCGGTCGCGTCCAGGTCGAACATCGCCTGGTCGATCAGGCGCTGCTCGGTGGCGTCGTAACCGACGAGCTCCGGGCCGATCTGCTCGATGACGGCGAGGACGGCCTTCTCGACGCCCTTGCCCTGGTAACGGTTCGGGTCACCGTCGCGGAGTTCGATGGCCTCGAAGGCACCGGTGGAGGCACCCGACGGGACGGCCGCGCGGCCGGTGCTCCCGTCGTCGAGGCCGACCTCGACCTCGACCGTGGGGTTGCCTCGGGAGTCCAGGATTTCCCGGGCTACGACGACGTCGATGGACGGCACGAGCATCTCCTTCTGGGATGTGACGCAGGCTATGCGGGCGGCTGCTTGGATACGTGGGCCCGCACCCCTGAGCGTAACCGGCTCGCGGGCATCGGCCATCCGAACGCCCGCCTCGTGGACAACGCCCTGAGCGAAATGTTCCTTAACGGAACAAAAACAGCGACCTCCGTCCCGGCTGTGCCGGAAAGGAGGTCGCCGAAGTGAGCGGCCCGTGGGGACGGGGGGCGGGCCCTTCTGACGGATCAGGCCGGACTCGGAGTGCCGTGTCCGGTCGGCTCCGCGAGCGGGGTCTGGTACGTGCAGCTGCAAGGCGGAGGAGGGCGACGACGCGGAGCGTCGGCAACCAACGACAACGCAGCAGATGCGCGTGCCAGACCACGCGACTCCGGCAGGATCCGTCAGAAGGGCCCGGAGGCGGGGCTCGGCGTCCGCCGATGCCGAGCCCGTGCCTGGGTCGGTCCTGCGCGGACCGGACGCTTAGCTGAGGTGCAGCTGCTGACCCGGGTAGATCAGGTTGGCGTCCTTGACGATGTCCTTGTTCTTCTCGAACAGCTGCTGCCAGGTCGTGTCGTGCGCCTCGGCGATCTTGCTGAGGGTGTCACCGGACTCGACCTTGTACTCGCCGTCGCCCTTCTCGACCTTGTTACCGGTCGGGGTGGTGACGGTGTCCTGCTTCGGAGCCTCCTGCTTCGGAGCCTCCTGCTTGGGGGCCTCCTGCTTCGGGGCCTCCTGCTGCTGCGGCTGCTCGCGCTGCTCGGAGCGGTCCGCACGCTGCTGGGTGTCCTGCTGCTGCGAGGACGAGTCGTCCGCGCCACCCTCGTTCGGGGTGGAGGACAGGCCGGAGCCGCAGTTCGGCCAGGCACCGCTGCCCTGCGAGGCGAGAACCTTCTCGCCGACGGCTATCTGCTGCGCCTTGGAGGCCTGGTCGGCGGTGGAGGCGTACTGGTCGCCGCCGTAGGCGGACCAGGTGGAGGACGAGAACTGCAGGCCACCGTAGAAACCGTTGCCGGTGTTGGTGGACCAGTTGCCACCGGACTCGCACTGCGCGACCTGGTCCCACTCGGACGTGGTCGCGGCGGAGGCGGACGTGGCACCCATCAGCGGCACGGCGACGGCGGCAGCGGCGACTCCGCCGAGCGTGGCGACGCGAACGGCCTTGGACGGGCGGCGGTGCTTGTTCTTGCCGGAAAACAGCATGGAGATATCTCCTCACCGACGCCTGCGAGGTGAGCTGTCGGGTTCGGACCAGTGAGTGCCCGGCAGACGCATCCTTGTGCGCTGCTTAACCCCAAGCCCGTCCGGTCTCCCGGAAAGGCGGCTTACCTGGGTCCCCCGCTCCTGCCTACGGCGCTTACGCGTCGACTGTTCCCGTACGGACGTTGGCAGGATTCGGCGTGACGTCCATCGGGGCCCGCTGAAGCGAGCGGTCACGAACGTAAGCGGTCGATCCGTCCGATTTCAAAGTCGATCAGGGGCTTTGAGACCCATGTCTCACTCGCTCGACATCGGACAAAGCCCCTCGAACCGGCCCGAACTCCCGCTACCTTTTGTCCGATCCGTCCCCAAGATCCAGGCTCTGACCAGGAAGGATGAGGTCTGGGTCGGTACCGACCGTCTCCTTGTTCCGCTCATAGAGCGCGTCCCATCCGCCGTGCACGTCCTGGGCCTTCGCGATGCCCCAGAGGCTGTCGCCGGCGTGGACCTCGTACGTGTCGCCGGCGCGCTTGTCGTCGCGCGAGGCGTGACGGCCCTCTCCCGTACGGGAGTCGGAGCCGCCACCGTCGTCGTCGGCGGCGCGATCGCCGCGGTGACGGCCGGACGTGGCGTCGTCCGGGGCCTCACCGGAGGGGGAGGCGGACGGCGAGGCCGTCTCGGAGGCGGCGTCGTCAGAAGGCGCGTGGGACTTGTCACTTGACGGGCTCGGAGAGTCCTCGCCCTGGTTACCGGAGGTATCGCCCGACTCGCCCGCCGAGGGGGCGTCCGACGGGTCGGAGCCCTCGGGGTCGTCGTGACCCTTGTCTCCCGAATCCGCGGAATCCGTCGAGTCCTCCGGGTTCGCCGAATCCGCCGAATCCGTCGCGTCCGTGGAGCCGGTGTTGTCGGCGCTCTCGTCGACACCCTCGTCCGCCTTGTCGCCGGCATCGGTGTCGGACGACGACTCGGAAGGCTGCGGCGACGCGGACACACCCGGGTCGACGTTCGCCGAGTCGTCGTCGTTGGTAAGACCCGACGTGAGCGAGCACATCGGCCAGGCGCTCACGCCCTTGGCGTCGAGGACCTTCTCGGCGACGGATATCTGCTGCGAGCGGCTGGCCTGGTCGGCACGCGGGGCGTAGTCGAGCCCTCCGTACTGCTCCCATCTCTCCTGCGTGAACTGGAGACCGCCGTAGTAGCCGTTACCGGCGTCCAGGCTCCACTGCCCACCGCTCTCGCACTCGGCGAGCTTGTCCCACGCCTGCGTGGTCGCGGCGCTCGCGCCGCTCGCGGCGAACAGCGGGATCGCGATGGCGCTGCCGGCGACTCCGGCGGCGACGACGAGAGCAGGGGCCTGACGGGGGCGACGGTGTCGACCGTTCCCGGAGAGCATGCGGTTGCCTTTCGCGAGACTGATGCTGCTACGCGCGACGGGTGGTGCAAGTGGTGCGGGTTGTGCATGTGTCGCGATGATCCGTGAACGTAGCGGCACTCGAACTCCTGTCACAAGTCGATGCAGCGTAGATCACGTGAAAGTCACATTGTTGACGGTCCGTCAGTTCCGGAATGTTCTGCACCCCGCGAACTGTGCGACGAATCCACACAGTTCGCGGCAATCCAGGCCACCCGCTTTCAGGCGGCCGCCCCACCACCGACCCGCATACCGGAGGAATCCGTACCGCCCTCACCGACGCTGGTGATGATCCGGAAGGGAGGCACAACGGAACGCCTGTACACCGGTTCGCCCCGCTCCGCCGCGTGGAGCACCGCCATGACCGCAGGCCACGCCCCCTTCTTCCACCAGGACAGCTGACGCTCCCGGATCGCACACGTCGGCCCCCAGGTAGGCGGCAGGTCCGTCCAGCTCAGCCCGTTCCGCAGCCGGTGCAACATGCCGTTGAACTGCTGGCGGATGTCGTACTTGCTCGTGAAGTGGCGCTTGGTGAAGAAGGGGCGGAGCGCTGCGAGAACCTCCAGCCATTCCTCATCCGTGGGATCCGGCGGCACCAGCGTGCCGGTCTCTTCGTGCCACGCGCCGACTGGGCATCTGGATCCCTTCTTGTAGAGATCCTCGCGCGTCGAGCAGTGCACTTCGACATCGAACGCCTCGAACAGCTCACGTACTTGTACAGGCCCTAGGGCCGCGATACAGGAGGCTCCGATTGCGATGGTGTCCAGCAGCTCGTCACGCCGCGCGTCGTGCGCTTCCCGCCCGGCAAGCCACTCTGCTGCCACGACCCGCTGGCGGCGCAGATCGTCGAGTTCCTCCTGCATGCGCTCAGCAGCCGCCTGCAGGACGACCGGAGCGACTCCTGCCGCAACGTACTCCGGCATCTCGCGCAGCAGTAGCTCCTCGTGGCACGCGACTGCCTGGTCGATCTCTCGCATCCGTCGCTCGTACTGCACACGGTCACCGGACGCAGCCGCATACCGGTCCCGGATCGCGCCGCCAGCCAGACACTCTTTGTCGCGGAGCAGACCGAACAACCCACCCAGGACAGCTGCTTCGATTTCGTCGGCCCGAAGATTGGGTTCGCAGCACAGCCCCGTCAGCCGCCCTCGGCACCGGTACACCCGGCGGTCCCCCTCGGTCGCGCCGAAGTACGTCTCACCGCACTCCCCGTGGAGCCGACCGGAAAGGGGGTAGGCGCGGTTGCTGCGGCGGCCGTTCTGGAAACCTGTCCTCCGGAGCGCCTCCATCAGTTGTCGCGCCCGCTTCTGCGTCAGGATGGGCGGCACCCCGATCCTGACCGGGGTGCCGTGCAGCGGATCGCCGCTCTCCGTCCGCCGGGTGTTGCTGCGCGAGGCCCCGCGGCTCGTCTTCCGATACACCACGTATCCCTGGTGGATGGTCTCGCCGCTCAGCCGGGCACGGAGGTTCGCCGCTTCCCAGGGCCGACCGCTCCGCGTCGGCATTCCTCTTTCGTTGAGCTCGGCTGCGGCCTGACCACAGTTCATGCCTTGGTCGATCAGCAGCGCGGCCGCGACGCTGATCACCGCCGACTCCCGTTCGTCCGTGACGAGAACGGACAGAGCCCTGCGCCCACCGTCGACGTCCACCACATCGGAGGCGATCCGGTACCCGTAGGGCGCCGGCCCGCCGGGCCAGCCTCCGTAGGAGATCGTCGACTCACGGCCCGCTACGGTGCGTTGCCGGATCCGGCGCCATTCCATGTCCGAGTAGGAGACGTGCCGACGGAACTCGGCCCACCCCGCTTCGGTGCTCGTATCAATCTCCTCCAGAACCGATACGACGTGGACGCCCAGGTCCGCCATGTCCCAGGCCCACTGATAAGCAGCTCGGGCCGTCCTTCCCACCCGATCCACGCTCGAGACGAGGACCCGATTGAAGTTGCCGGAGCGGGCATCGCGCACCAACTGCTCCAGGCCCGGCCGAAGTCGCTGCACGCCGGACGCGGCTTCGTCCGTGTACTCACCGAAAACATCGGCATCCGGATGGGCGGCGAGCCAGGCTTTACAGTGTCCGCCCTGCTCCTCCAGGCCGGACCCTTCCAACTGGCCCGGTGTGGACACACGGCGGTACGTGACCACCCTCAATCGTTCTTCACCGGCGGAAAACAGGGATGCCACAATGGCCATGTGCAGTCCTCTCGCGACTGTTCCAATCTCGGGGTGGTAGGACACCGCCGGGATCTGTCCGGCCCCGGAGTGCTCACTCCGGGGCCGGTTCACGTCGCTCACGCTACGTGACGTCGTGCACACATGTGGTGGGATCGGGAATTACCCCCAACTCCCCTTTTGGTCCGGCCACTTCACCCCATATGACCCTGTTACGGAGTGAAGGACACCGGCAGACTTCTGAGCCCACGCATGATCAGGCCTCCGCGCCAGCGCAGCTCCGCGGGGTCCGCGGCGAGTTTCAGGTCGGGGAAGCGGTCCATGAGGGTCGCCAAGGCGGTGCGCGCTTCGAGGCGGGCGAGCGGGGCGCCGAGGCAATAGTGGATGCCATGGCCGTAGCCGAGGTGGGGATTGGTGCGCCGGTCCAAATCCAGTACGTCCGGGTGCTCGAAGCGAGCTGGATCACGGTTGGCCGCAGCCAATACCACCAGTACAGGCTCCCCCGTCGCGATGCGCTGCCCGCCGATCTCCAAGGGCTGGGTCGCGAAGCGCCAGGTGGCGAATTCCACTGGGCCGTCATAGCGCAGCAGTTCCTCGACCGCCGCATCCAGGACCGAAGTATCTCCCTGGGCGGCCGCCGCCCGGAATTTCCGCATCTGCTCTTGGTCTCTCAGCAGGGCATGCGTGCCGTTGCCGATCAGGTTGACCGTGGTTTCAAACCCAGCCAGCAGAAGCACGAAACACATCGCCGCCACCTCGTTCTCCGTGAGGTGTTCGCCGTGGTCGGAGGCGCGGATCAGGTCGGAGATCAGGTCGTCGGTGAGGGCGCCGCGCTTGCGGTGGATCAGGTCCACCAGGTACGCGCGGATCCGCTTCACCGCCCGCCCCACCCCGCCGCGCGGTCCGCCGCCGTGGCGGATCATCATGCCCGCCCACTCGCGGAAGTCGTCCTGGTCCTCGCGGGGGACGCCGAGCAGGTCGCAGATGGCGTAGATGGGGAGGGGGAAGGCGAAGTCGTGGATCAGGTCGGCTTCGCCCTTGGTCGCGAAGGCGTCGATGAGGTCGTCCGTCAACTGCTGGACGCGTGGTGCGAATTCGGCGACCCGGCGCGGGGTGAACGCCTTCGAGACGAGGCGGCGCAGGCGGGTGTGGTCCGGCGGGTCGATGTTGAGGAGGTGGGTCGTCAGCTCGGCCTTGCGTTCGCCGGGGATGCCCGTCTTGCCCTTGGCGTGGCTCGGCTCGTCGTGGTGGTCCGCGTTCTTGCTGAGCCGTGGGTCGGCGAGCGCCTGGCGGGCGTCGGCGTACCGGGTGACCAGCCAGGCCTCGACGCCGCTCGGCAGCGTGGTGCGGTGCACGGGGGCGTGCTCGCGCAGCCAGGCGTAGGCGGGGTACGGGTTGCTGGCGAACTCCCAGCTGAAGAGTTCGGGGGCGCTGGAGGGGGTGGGGCTCTCGGTCACCACCTGACCGTAACCGGCCCCGGGCCCCTACTCGTCGGTGAGCCCCTCGGTGGTCCGCACCGCGTCCCGGTAGGCGCGGGCGGCGGCTCTGAGTGCCGCCTCCGGGTCGACGCCCTCGGACTCGGCGCGCAGGGCGAGGGTCAGGAGTTCGTAGCCGATGCCCTCTCCGGTGGGGACCGGTACGTCCAGGCCCGCCGTGCGCACCCGGGAGCCGAGCTTGGCGGCGAGGGCGAGGCCCGGCTGGCCGACCGGGACGCCGTCCGTGACCGAGGCGCGGCGCTTCTCCTCCGCCTTGGTGCGCAGCCAGTGTTCCTTGACCTCTTCGGGCGTCGTGGCGGTGTCGTCGCCGAAGACGTGCGGGTGGCGGTGGATGAGCTTGTCGACGATGCCGCCCGCCACGTCGTCCACCGAGAACGGCTCGTCGGCGTCCTCCTCGGCGATGCGCGCGTGGAAGACGACCTGGAGGAGTACGTCGCCGAGCTCCTCGCGCAGCTCGTCCCGGTCATCCGTCTCGATGGCCTCGACGAGCTCGTACGCCTCCTCGATCGTGTACTTGGCGAGGTCCTCGTGGGTGCGCTGCTTCGACCAGGGGCATTCGCGGCGGATGCGGTCCATGACCTGGACGAGGTCGAGGAGGCGGGCGCCGGGCAGGTCGTAGGAGCCGGGGAGCAGTTCGAGGTTCGGCATCTGTTCGCGGCCCGAGCCCGCGAGGCGCGCCAGGCCGTCCGTGAGCTGCCGGTCGCCCTCGGCCGTGGCGAGGACGACGAGCGTGCGCCCGCCGTCGGCGCAGCGGTCGACGAGCTCACGGGCGGTGGGCGAGGCGACCGTGACCTGGACTCCCGCGTCCTTCACATACGGCAGCTGCGGGTGCGCGGCCTCGGCGCACAGCACCTCGTCGGCCGTGCGCAGCGCCTGCCATGCCTGCCAGGAGAGGAGGCCGGGGGCGACCCGGTGGCTGGTGGTGAGCAGGACGACGCGGCCGGCGGTGTCGGCGGGGGCGTGGGGGTCGTGCGCCTCGGGTTCGTTCACCCCTCGAACGTAACCCAAGCCACTGACAACCCCGCCTCCCCCGGGCCTACGTGGTCTGCTGCTCGGCCGGGGCTTCCTTGGTGATCTGCTTCAGCCACGGCGTCTTCGCGTCGACCCGGCTGTTCTTGGTGACGTCCCAGGTCCCGTAGCGGGGGTTGAGGTCGACGTTCAGTTCCTTGGAGGCGCTGGAGAGGGCCTTCCAGAAGACGGCCTTGCCCTGGGGGGTCTGCATGTCGGCGCCGAGCGCGGTCGACAGCTTCTGTGCCTCGATCTCGGTGCGCAGGCTCTCGGTGAGCCGCTGCGGCGGGATGTTGTACTGCTGCAGCCAGGCGACCTCCAACTCCTTGGTGCCGCCTGCCTGTTGCTCCAGGCCGGAGCGCATGCTCTGCATCTCCTTGCGGGTGACGGAGATGCCCGCGTCGGTGGCGGCGCGGTGCAGGACCCGGTCGAGGACCATCGTGTGCAGCGTGTTGCGGGTGAGGCCGCCGGTCTTGGCGATGGCCTGTTCGTACTGGGCGGTGTCCTTGGTGGCGGTCTGTTGCGCGTCCCGCACCTCGTTCACCCGGTTCTCCAGTTGGGAGACGGTGATCCGCTGGCCGCCGACGACGGCCGCGGCACCGGGGTGCGCTTCGTTGCCGCAGGCGGTGAGGGCGGGGACGGCGGCGATGGCGGCGGCTGAAAGGGCAACTACGGTGCGGCGGTGCAAGGTGGGCCTCCCTGCGAAGAGTTTGTGCGTCGGTGCACAAAGTCCGGCGATGATCGATGTTAGGCAGTGACCGCTTGCGCGGCCACCGTTTCGACAACGATTCGCCATGAGTTGAGGTACCGGACGTACGGGAAGCCGCGGCGGATCAGCCTCTGACCTGTCCCAGCCACTGCAGTGTGCGGCGCACTTCCGCGGGGAACGGGTGGCCGGGTCCGTGCAGTCGTTCGGCGTCGTGCAGCAGCCGGGTCAGCGTCTCGTGGGCCGCGCCCCGGTCGCCTACGGAGAGCAGCAACTGGCCGATGCGGCGCCGTACTTCGAGGGCGAGCCTGAGGTCCGTGGTCGCGTACTGGTTCTCGTAGTACGGGAGGAGGGAGCGGTATTCGGCGAGCGCCGCGGCGGGTTCGCCGAGGGCTTCCAGGCATTGCGCGGCCTCGTAGCGGAACTGGAGGGACTGCGGATCGGCGTGGCCGGCCTCGGCGGCGCGTTCGTCGGCGAGTCGGCGCAGTTCGGGCAGGGCGCGCCGGTACTGGCCGTCGTCCATGAGGGTGGCCGCGTACTGCTTGCGCAGGGTGCGGACGACGGGTGAGTGCTCGCCGTGCTGGGCGGCCGCGGCGGGCAGGATCGCGCCGAGGATGTCGACGGCTTGCGTGATGCGGCCCTCGCCGAGCAGCACCTTCACCTCGTCGACGGCGCGTGCCACGTCGGGGCGGTCGCCCTGGAGGTCGGTTCCGGCGGGCTGCGGTGCCGGGGTGACGGCGCGGTCGGGCCAGGGGGCGTGCGGGCGCAGGAAGGGGCGGGTGGGGTCGAGCGGATGTCCGGTGGGCACGCCGCGCGCGGGCAGCAGCGGGAGCAGTTCCTCGTACGTCTGCTGGGCGGAGGCGGGGCGGTCCTGCGGGTCCTTGGCGAGCAGGCGCAGCACCAGGTGTTCCAGGGCCTGCGGTACTTCGGGGCGCAGTTGGCGGACCGGGACGGGGGCCTCGTAGAGGTGGCGGTGGAGGATGCCGAGGGCGGTGCTGCCCGCGAACGGGACGTCGCCGCTGAGGAGTTCGTGCAGCAGCACGCCGAGCGCGTACAGGTCGGTGTGCGGGCCGACGGCGCCGCCCATCGCCTGTTCGGGCGCCATGTAGGCGGGGGTGCCGATGGGTGATCCGGTGTGGGTGAGGCGGGTGGTGTCGGTGTCGAGGACGGAGGCGACGCCGAGGTCGAGGACGGTGAGCGTGCCGTCCTGCTTGACCATGACGTTCCGTGGCTTGAGGTCGCGGTGCACGATCGGCACCGCGTGCACGGCGGAGAGCACGGCGCACAGTTGCGCGGCGACCGCGACCGCCCAGGGCCAGGGGAAGGGGCTGTGCTCGGCGAGGTGGTCGGCGAGGTCGGCCCCGTCGATGTACTGCATGACGAGGTAGAGCTCTTCGCCCTCGGCGCCCGCGTCGTGCACGGTGACGAGGCCGGGGTGGTCGACCTGTGCCGTGACCCGGCATTCGCGCAGGAAGCGGCGGCGCAGTTCGTCGGCCTCGGCGCCGGCGACGCGGTCGGGGCGCACGAGCTTCACGGCGACGCGGCGGTCGAGGCGCTGGTCGTACGCCGTCCAGACCTGGCCCATGCCGCCCTGGCCGATGAGCATGGACAGTTCGTAGCGCTCGGCGACGACGCGGCCGCCCTCCGCCGAGGAGGGAGCGGGCCCGGTCACTGGCCGCCGTCCTGCTTGCGCAGGTAGTCGCTCAGCTCGTCGAGCTCGGCGCGGACCTGGTCGATGCGGTGCGGCGGCGGGGCCTGGTTCTGCGGCGGCGCGGGCGGCGGGGCGGGTGTGGGCGCGGGTGTGGGCGGGGGCGCGGGTGTCGGCGTGCCCATGGTCTGTGTGGGCATCGCGTGGGGTTGCGGCGGTGCGGTGGGCCAGGGCTGCCGCGGTTGTGGTTGCGGGTGTCCGTAGGCGGACGGCCCGGACGGTGCCCTCGGCGCGTACCCGCTCGGCGGGGGTCCGGTGGGCAGCCTGCGTATGTCGTAGACGAGGAAGTACACGGCGCTGCCCAGCGCGAGGAGCAGCAGCAGGGCGAGGGCGACGTCGGTGCGCGTGTCCTCCTCCGGCAGCGAGCCGACGATGGCGAACAGCGTGATGCTGACCGGCAGCGAGGCGATGGCCAGGGCCCAGTCGAGCGGCCTGCGCCGCAGCGCCGCGATGCGGAACAGCGGCGCGCAGGAGAGCAGGCCGCACGTCAGCACGGACAGCGCGGGGAACAGCACCCTCAGGGTGATGGCCGCTCCGTCGCTATCGCGTCGGGGCGGCACCGCGCCGGGCCCGTACATGGCAGCTCCTGGTCACTTGTCCGGGGTAGAACACACGGCAAGGCGATGCCGGTTCCTTCGAGCGTATAGGCGGACTCGGACAACGGGCCCGGGGTTGTACGGAACGGATGTCGCTCCGCTCACACCCGGTTCGGCGGAACGGTTGCCTCCGGGTGTCGCCGGTCCGTTCCTACGCCACGGGGCTCTGCCCCGGACCCCGCTGCTCAATCGCCGCAGGGGCTTGAATTGCCGGGCCCGAGCCTCAAGAGCCGGCGGAGCCTATTGGTGGTCCGGAGGCAGGGTGCCCGCTGTCAGGCCGTCGTGGAGGCCCTGGACGAGTTGTTCGCCTAGGCGGGCCGCGCGGCGGAGGGTGTCTTCGAAGGCGGCCAGGGATTTGAACCGTTCGCCGTAACCCGCCTGCTCGGCCAGGGGGAGGCGTGGGAGCTGGAGGCGGCGGACGTCGAGGCGGGTGGCGGTGGAGGCGTAGCTGGATGCCTGCCGGTTGTTGGCGGTGGAGCGCAGGAAGCCGGCGAGGAACCAGGGGTCGAGCGCGGTCGGTTCGGGCCGCAGCAGGGCAAGGCCTCTGCCGAGCGCGGCGCCCGCGTCCGCCTCGTCGACGACGCGGACGGCTGCGGCGCCGCCGACCACCGGCACGACGACGTCCCCGGCTTCGAGGATCACGGGGTCGTCGTCCGCTGCGTGGGCGCCGGAGGGCGCGGTGCTCGTCAGCACGTCGTGGTCGGTGAGCACGGGTACGCGTGCGTGCCCGCCCGGTCCGCCGCCCGTCGCCGCGGTGCGCAGCGACAGGGCTCCCGCGCGCGCGAGTTCGCCGACCGTGGTCAGTGGCCAGCGGGCCGGGGGCGTGGCGTCGGGGACGGCCGGCGGGGCGAGCTTCGTGGTCAGCCGCAGCGTGTCGGCGAGCTCCTCGCGTACGGCGGTCAGCTGCGCGGCGCCGCCGCCCGCGGCCGGCGGGGGCAGGCGGCGGGCGGGCGCGAGGTCGACCTCGTCGTCGAGCAGGTCGATGACGGGCACGGAGCGGGCCAGGCCCGGCTGCTCCTCCAGGGAGCCGTCCCGGTCGTGGGCGCGCCAGGCGTCGAGCACGGTGCTCCGCACCTCGTCCCACACCTGCTGCTCGCGTACGTCGCCGGACTCGGCGAGAGAGGCCGTGTCGACGAGCAGCAGCTCGGGGGCGGCGGGCGCGCCCGTGCCGGGGCGGCGCAGCACCCACAGGTGCAGCGGGATGTTGTTGGGCGGGACGGCTCCCGCGGGCAGCGCGATCACCGCGCGCAGGGCGCCGCGGCGCAGCAGGTCGGCGCGGATCCGGCGGCCCGAGCGGCGCGACGCGACGGTGGGCGGCATCAGGAGCACGGCGCTGCCGCCGTCCTTCAGGCGTGCCAACGCGTGCTGTACCCAGGCCAGTTCGGACTCGGTGCGGGCGGGGAGGCCGTACTCCCAGCGCGGGTCGTAGGCCAGCTCGTCGTGGCCCCAGCCGCGCTCGTTGAACGGCGGGTGGGCGAGGACGACATCGGCCCGTACGTCGCTCAGGGCGTCGGCGCGCAGGGTGTCGGCGACGGCGGTGCGCACGGCCGGGGCGTCCGTCCCGCCGTTGCCGTCGAGGGCGAGGCGGAGCGCGGTGAGCGCGGCGAGTTCGGCGGAGGCGTCCTGGCCGTAGAGGGTGCGGCCGGGCCGTGGGTCGTGGGCGCGCACGGCGTCGAGGAGGGCGCCGGTGCCGCAGGCCGGGTCGAGGGCGGTGGTGGCGGGTCCTGCGAGCGCGGCCATCAGTTCGGCGGGGCCCGGCGGGGTGAGCGTGTACTGGCGCGGGTTGGCGTCGAGATGCCGGCCGAGCAGGAACGCGAAGGTGCCGCGGGCGCCCAGTTCCGCGGCGAGTTCCGCGGCGCCGCGCAGCAGTGGCACCGACGGCAGCAGGTCGGCGGGCGACGGTGTGTCGACGGCCCGCTGGGTGGCGTGGCCGAAGCGTGGGGTGAGGATGCCTTCGAGGGAGGCCGAGAGGCGCTGGGCCAGGTCCCGGTCCTCGTCGGTCGCGGCGAGCGCGAGCCATTCCGTGGGCCGGTCGTGCACGAGCAGCAGGGCGCAGCCCGTGTGCAGGAGGGCTGCGACCGGGCCCGCCGGGTGCCCCGCGAGCTGCTGCCACACGCGCTCGCGCAGCGGGACCTCGGCGAGCTTGCCCTGGTCGCGCAGCCACTCCTCGACCTCGGTGAGCGCGAAGGAGGGGCTGGTCTCGGTGCCGCCGACCGGCCTGGGGAAGTCCGCGTGCCTGCGGCGCCAGTTGCTGACCGCGGCGCGCCCCACTCCGGCGAGCCGGGCGATTCCCGCGGCCGTCACCTCTGTCGCGTTGTCCTGCACCGAGCCGACCCCTCTCCGGACGTCTGTCCCGCCGATACGTCCTGACGTGGTTGTGCGACCGACCATACAGACTCCCGCGTAAGACCCGCATTCACAGCCGTGAGCGCATCAAGTTTCGTGAACGCGGTTGACTCGGTTCACAGGCAGTGCTGTTATTGCCTCAGCCAACCGCCGGATACATGGAAAGCCGGGGGGAGGTTGGCTCTCTCATCTCGGAGGAACAGCCATGTCCCAGACCCAGCAGCCCAACCAGCCTCAGCAGCACCCCCAGTACCCGCCGTTCCAGCAGCAGCCGCGCGTCGCACGCAACGGGCTGGGGACGGCCGCACTGATCCTCGGCGTCATCGGTGCCCTGTCGGGGCTGATCCCGCTGCTGTTCTGGCTGGCCGGGATCCTCGGCGTGATCGCCCTGATCCTCGGCCTGACGGGACGCGGCAGGGCGAAGCGCGGTGAGGCCACGAACAAGGGCATCGCCCTGACCGGCACGATCCTCGGCCTCGCGGCCATGGGCCTCGCGATCTTCGGTGCGTACACGACGTTCAAGGCGGTGGACGACGCCGTCGACGAGATCAACAAGTCGGTGTCCGACACGAAGGCCAAGAGCACGTCCGGCAAGGACTCCGGCGCCGACAAGTCCGAGGACAAGCCGGCCGACGGCAAGCCGCTCGCCGCGGGTGACTCGATCGTCTACGACGACGACCTGACCGTCTCCGTCTCCAACGCGGTCACGTTCAGCCCGAGCGAGTACGCGGCGGGCCACAAGAACGGCAATCACGCCTACAAGGTCACGGTGACCGTCATCAACGACTCCAAGGAGAAGTTCGACACGTCCCTGCTGACCACGAACGCCCGCTCGGGCAAGGACGGCGTCAAGGCGGAGCAGATCATCGACGACAAGGTCGCCATGGGCTTCGAGGGCACGGTCCTGCCCGGCAAGAAGGCCACGGTCGTCTACGGCTTCGACGCCCCGGCGGACGCGAAGAACCTGACCGTCGAGGTCACGCCGAGCTTCGACTACGACGGCTCGCAATGGGACCTGAAGCTGTAACCGGCTTCGGAAAATGGGGGGGAGTGGACGCGGCACGCGCTCAACGCGCGTGCCGCGTCCGCGTGTTCACAGCCGTGACGCACCGCACGCGTTCACAGGGTGTGCCGCACCCACACATTCGGCTCGACGTACACGGCGTAGCCGTGCTCGGGCTCGCAGCGCACCGGCACCAGCGCGGCGGGCACCTCGACGGGTCCCTCCTCCTCGAAGGGCAGCCCGGTCCACTCCCGCCACTCCTCCAGCGACCCCGCCACGACCATGGATACGGGCGCGACCTTCTCGATGACGCCGCCCGCCCGCACATGCACCCGCAGCCACGGATCGTGCGGCAGGCCGTCCGACTCCCGCACCCGGAACGCGTATTCGCCGATGGGCGCCCCTGGTTCGAGGTGCTTGGCGCTCGGCCGCACGGGCGCGGCGACCTCGCCGAACCCGCGGGCGCGCGCGTTCTCCCGCATCGCGGACAGCATCCGCCCCGACAGACCGCGCCCCTGGAGCCCCGGCGTGACGGCGATCTCGATGGCGCTCACGGTGTCGGGCGCGACCCCGGCGGCCCGGTCGGCGAACGCCCACCGCAACACCTGGTCCCAGCCGCCGTCCGGCAGCGCCCCACGCCCCTCGGCGTGCAGCGCGAACGGCACGCTGTACGCCTTGGCGACCACGGCCCCCGCGGCGTCCGTCGCCACGAACGCGTACTCGGGCAGCTCCTGCCAGATGCGCCTCAGGAAGATCTCGGCGCACAGGTCGTGCCCGATGAACGCGGGCCAGGTGTCCGGCATCGTCCACATGGGGAGCGCGAGTTCGGGACGCTCGGCGAGGGTGGTGATCGTCGGATCCGTACCCGGGTCGGGATTCATGCGCACATGGTGCAGCGGACGGGGCGGCACCGCAGCCGGTTTTCCGCCGGGTTCGGTCAGACGTAGACCCAGCGGTTGGAACCGGAGCTGAAGGTGCACTTGACGATCCGTCCGTTGGCGGCGTGCGTGGTGCGGCCGACGTCGGCGTTGCGGCAGAACTGGCCGGCGTTGTAGCAGTTGCCCGCGTTCGAGACGATCTCGCAGGTGGGGGCGGCCGGCTTCGGGGCGGCGGTCGTGCGGACGGGCGCCGGGGCCTTGGTCCGCGTCGGGGTGGGCGCGGGGGCCCGGGTCTTCACTCGCGTAGGCGTCGGAGTCGCCTTCGGCGTGGGCGAGTGCGTGGTGCGGGTCGGGCTGGGAGTCGGGGTGGGCGACTCCGTGGAGGGGGTGGGGCTCGGAGTCGGCGTCGCGGAGACGGACTTGCTGGGTCGCGCGTCGGCGGCGTCGTCCGTGCCGGAGCCGGCCCCGCAGGCGCCGACGGCCAAGGACAGCGCGACCGCCCAGGCGGCGGCGAAACCCGCGGAGCGTCTGCGTATCGACGACGACTGGCCAGATCTGTTGAGCATGTGGACCCCGTGTGGAGAAAACGTGAAGAACTGTAGTTGCCGCGCACAGTAATCCATGAGGCGCCGGACGGGGAGCCTGTTCGGTTATTTGGTGCCACGCAAAGCAGGTGGGGGCGGGCCGACGCCCGCCCCCACCTGTCCGTCGGCCCAGGCCTACGCCCCCAGGATCGAAGTCAGGAACTCCCCCACCCACGCCAGCAGTTCCCGGCCGACGACCGGCTTGCCGCCCATTTTCTTTGGCTTCGGGCGTGGGACGAGGAGCTGTCCGGTGGCCGGCTTGATGACCGTGCCGGGGTAGAGGCGCTTGAGGCGGAGTTCCTGGGACTCCCGCAGCTCCACCGACGCGAAGCGGACGTTGTTGCCCTGGAGCACGATCTCGCCGACCCCGCAGGCCCGCGCCAGCATCCGCAAACCCGCCACGAGCAGCAGGTTCTCCACCGGCTCCGGCAGCTTGCCGTAGCGGTCGACGAGTTCCTCGCGGACGTGCTTGACGTCCTCCTCCGTGTTCGCGGAGGCGATGGACCGGTAGGCCGCCAGGCGCAGCCGCTCGCCGGGCGCGTAGTCGTGCGGGACGTGCGCGTCGACCGGGAGCTCGATCTTGACCTCCAGCGGCGGCTCCTCCTCCACGCCGCCTTCGAGCGAGGCGCGGTAGTCCGCGACCGCCTCGCCCACCATGCGTACGTACAGGTCGAAGCCGACGCCCGCGATGTGCCCGGACTGTTCGCCGCCGAGCAGGTTGCCGGCTCCGCGGATCTCCAGGTCCTTCATCGCGACGTACATGCCCGCGCCCATCTCCGTGTGCTGGGCGATGGTGGCGAGGCGTTCGTGCGCGGTCTCCGTCAGCGGCTTCTCGGGCGGGTAGAGGAAGTAGGCGTAGCCGCGCTCGCGGCCTCGGCCCACGCGGCCGCGCAGCTGGTGCAGCTGGGAGAGGCCGAAGTTGTCGCCGCGCTCCACGATGAGGGTGTTGGCGTTGGAGATGTCGATGCCCGACTCGACGATCGTCGTGGAGACCAGCACGTCGAACTTCTTCTCCCAGAAGTCCACGACGACCTGTTCCAGGGCCTGTTCGGACATCTGGCCGTGCGCCGTCGCGATCCGTGCCTCCGGCACGATCGCCCGCAGCCGCGCCGCCGCCCTGTCGATGGACTCGACCCGGTTGTGGATGTAGAAGACCTGGCCCTCGCGCAGCAGTTCGCGGCGGATCGCGGCGCCGATCTGCTTCTCCTCGTACGGGCCGACGAAGGTGAGGACCGGGTGGCGCTCCTCGGGCGGCGTCGTGATCGTCGACATCTCGCGGATGCCGGTGACCGCCATTTCGAGCGTACGGGGGATGGGGGTCGCCGACATCGTCAGCACGTCGACGTTGGCCCGCAGCTTCTTCAGCTGCTCCTTGTGCTCGACGCCGAAGCGCTGCTCCTCATCGACGATGACCAGGCCGAGGTCCTTGAACTTGGTCTCGGAGGAGAAGAGCCGGTGCGTGCCGATGACGATGTCGACCGAGCCGTCCCGCAGCCCTTCGAGGGTCGCCTTGGACTCGGTCTCCGTCTGGAAGCGGCTCAACGCCTTGACCCTGACCGGGAATTGGCCGTACCGCTCGCTGAACGTACCGAAGTGCTGCTGGACGAGGAGGGTCGTCGGCACGAGGACCGCGACCTGCTTGCCGTCCTGGACCGCCTTGAAGGCGGCGCGGACCGCGATCTCCGTCTTGCCGTAGCCGACGTCGCCGCAGATCAGCCGGTCCATCGGGACCGTCTTCTCCATGTCCTCCTTGACCTCGGCGATCGTGGTCAGCTGGTCGGGCGTCTCCACGTACGGGAACGCGTCCTCCAGCTCCCGCTGCCAGGGGGTGTCCGTGCCGAAGGCGTGTCCCGGGGCCGCCATGCGCGCGCTGTACAGCTTGATCAGGTCGGCCGCGATCTCCTTGACGGCCTTCTTGGCCTTCGCCTTCGTCTTCGTCCAGTCCGCGCCGCCGAGGCGGTGCATGGTCGGCGCCTCGCCGCCCACGTACTTGGTGATCTGCTCCAGCTGGTCCGTGGGGATGTAGAGCCGGTCGCCGGGCTGGCCGCGCTTGGCGGGCGCGTACTCGACGACGAGGTACTCGCGGGTCGCGCCCTGCACCGTGCGCTGCACCATCTCGACGTAGCGGCCGACGCCGTGCTGCTCGTGCACGATGTAGTCGCCGGATTCGAGGGTGAGCGGGTCGATGGTCTTGCGGCGCCGCGCGGGCATCCGGGCGCCGTCCTTGCCGGCGGCCCGCTGCCCGGTGAGATCGGTCTCGGTGAGGACGGCGAGCTTCAACACCGGGTCCACGAAACCGAATTCGAGGCTGCCACAGGACACCTGGACGACGGACGGGGCGAGTTCGCCGAGGTCCTTCTCCAGGCGGGCCGCGATGCCCTCGCCGCCGAGCACCTCGACGGTGCGGGCCGCGGGGCCGTGGCCCTCGGTGACGTAGACCGCGCGCCAGCTGTCGGCGAGCCAGCCCTTGGTGTCGGCGAGCGCGCGGGCGGTGTCGCCGCGGTAGGTCTCGGGGGCGTGCATGCCGAGCTGAAGCGTGTCCGCGTCCGTGTCGACGGCGTCGGCCGCGAACGGGGACACCGACCACCACATCATCCCGAGCTCGCGCGCCCGGTCCCGGACGTCCGCGATGGCCCACAGGGACGCGGCGCCGACGTCGATGGGGGCCTTGCCGCCGGTGGCCGAGGCCGCCCACGAGGCCTGGAGGAACTCCTGGCTCGTGGCCACCAGGTCCGCGGAGCGCGTGCGCACCCGCTCCGGGTCGCAGACGATGGCCATCGACCCGGCCGGCAGCACGTCGAGCAGCAGCTCCATGTCGTCGACGAGGACGGGGGCGAGGGACTCCATGCCCTCGACGGCGATCCCCTCGGCGATCTTGCCGAGCAGTTCGCCCAGCTCCGGGTGCTGTTCGGCGAGCTCCGCCGCCCTGGCGCGGACGTCGTCGGTGAGCAGCAGCTCGCGGCAGGGCGGGGCCCACAGGCCGTGGTCGGCGATTTCGAGGGAGCGCTGGTCGGCGACCTTGAAGTACCGGATCTCCTCGATGTCGTCGCCCCAGAACTCGACGCGGAGGGGGTGCTCCTCGGTCGGCGGGAAGACGTCGAGGATGCCGCCGCGCACGGCGAACTCGCCGCGCTTCTCGACGAGTTCGACCCGGGCGTACGCCGCCGCGGCCAGCGCCTGGACGGTCTCCTCCAGGTCGGCGCTCTGCCCGGTGCGCAGGGCCACGGGCTCCAGGTCGCCGAGGCCCTTGACCTGCGGCTGCAGTACGGAGCGGATGGGCGCGACGACGACGGAGACCGGGCCGGTCTCGGGGTCGTCGGAGCGGGGGTGCGCGAGGCGGCGCAGCACGGCGAGGCGCCGGCCGACGGTGTCCGACCTCGGGCTGAGCCGCTCGTGCGGCAGCGTCTCCCACGACGGGTACTCGACGATCCCGCTCTCCGGCAGCAGCGAGCGCAGCGCGGCGGCCAGGTCCTCGGCCTCACGCCCGGTGGCGGTCACCGCCAGGACGGGCCGCTTCGCCTCGCGGGCGAGCGCGGCGATCGCGAAGGGGCGGGACGCGGGCGGCCCCACCAGGTCGACGTGCATCCGGTTGCCGTCCCCGGCGGCCTTCACCGCTTCAACGAGGGCCGCGTCCTTGACGACGGCGTCGAGCAGTCCGTGCAGGCTCATGGAGAAGATCCGTCCCGGGTCAGTGGGCAACGCGAAGGGCCCGACACGTGGCACGGGCCGGGGGTTCCAGCGTACGTCGCCGGGGAGCCCGTCACCCGTCAGTGGGAACGCGCTGGCCCAGAGGGGGGACGCGGGCTACCTTGGAACCACGGCCCTAGTCCGTGCCTAGTCCACTTATTCGGGAGAGCGCCATGGCTCCGCAGGAAGCCCAGCGGCAGTACAACGTCCACGACGCCAAGACCCACTTCTCCCGCATATTGCAACTGGTGGAGACAGGGGAGGAAGTCATCATCAGCCGGGCGGGGCATCCGGTGGCGAAGGTGGTTCCGCTCAAGGAAATGGTCAACCGCACCGACTACGGAGCGCTTCGCGGCCAGATCCACATCCCCGACGACTTCGATGAGCTTCCGGACGACATCGCCGAAGCCTTCGGGATGCGGTGACCACTCGATGGCGTATCTGATCGACACCCACATCGCGCTCTGGTGGCTCGGCGCCTCACCCGAGCTGTCCGAAGACCTCAAGGAACTGCTGCGGACGGAGCCCGCCGTGCACATGAGCGCGGTGACGCCCTGGGAGATCTCCCTCAAACACTCCCTGGGCAAGCTGGCGGAGGTGCCGGGACTGCCCGAGCGCGTCCGTGATCTGCAGTTCAAGCCGCTGCCCATCACCTTGGAGCACGGCATGCACGGCCACGCTCTCCCTTGGCTCCACCGCGACCCCTTCGACCGCATGCTCGTCGCCCAGGCACAGGCGGAGGACCTGACGATCATCACGCGCGACGCGTGGATCCCGAAGTACGACGTCCAGGTGCTGCGCGCCTGAAACGGGTGGGCCCGGGAAGCACATGCTCCCCGGGCCCGCCCCGTTCCCCCGTTCCCCGTCCCCCGTCCCCCCGTCACAGAAGCCCTACTCGGTCGCGATCGCGTTCAGTACGTTCATCCGCCCCGCCCGGAACGCCGGGATCAGCGCCGCGAACAGGCCCACGAAGGCCGAGGCGATGAAGACCGCGATGATCGTCGGCCAGGGGATCTCCAGGACGCCGAGGCCCTCAAGGGCCAGGAGCTGCTGGGCCGTCGCGCCCCAGCCCATGCCGAGCCCGAGGCCGAGGAGCGCGCCGAAGACGGCGATGACCACCGACTCCAGGCGGATCATGCGACGCAGCTGGCGACGCGAGAGGCCGATGGCCCGCATCAGGCCGATCTCGCGGGTCCGCTCGACCACCGAGAGGGCCAGCGTGTTCACGACGCCGAGCACCGCCACGATGATCGCGAGCGCGAGCAGCCCGTAGATCATGTTCAGGAGCTGGCCTATCTGGTCCTTCAGCGTCTGCTTGTAGTCGGTCTGGTCCTTGACGTGGACCGTCGGGTCGGCGGCGACCGAGGCCTTGAGCGCCTTGTACGCCTGGTCGGCCTTGCCGGGCGCCGCCTTGGCGAACATCATCCCGTTCAGCGGCATCCGGTCCGTCGGCACATACCGCTCGGCCGTCGTCAGGTTCGTGTACATGGCGCCCTTGTCGAACGTCGTGTCGTCCGACGTGACCGCCGCGACCTTCAGCTTCGCGGTGCGCCCGTGGTCGAAGGCGACGGTCATGGTGTCGCCGACCTTCACCCCGTGCTTCTCGGCGAAGCCGGAGCCGACCGACATCGCGTTCTTCCCGTAGGCCGCCGACAGTTCGCCGGAGGTCGTCTCGCGGCGCAGGTCCTGGGCGTAGGTGGGGGTGGCCGCGACCAGCTCCTCCGACTTCTTCGCGCCGTTCGGCGTGGTCAGGCGGGCCTCGACGTACTTGACCTCCGTGACATGGGAGACGTACCCGTCCTGCCGCACCTGCTTCAGGTCCTGGGCCGCCTGCGGCTTGATGCCGCCCTGGCCCTCGACGATGTAGTCGGCGCCGACCGACTTGTCGAGCTCGCTGGTCGCCGAGGCCACCATCGAGGAGCCGACGACGGAGAGGCAGGCGACGAGCGCGAGGCCGATCATCAGGGCCGCGCCGGTGGCGCCGGTGCGGCGCGGGTTGCGCAGCGCGTTGCGCTCGGCCATGCGGCCCACCGAGCCGAACATCCGCAGCAGCACGGCACTGATGACGCGGACCACGATGCCGGCGAGCAGCGGGCCCACCACCACGAAGCCGATGAGCGAGGCGACGATCCCGACGCCGAGCCACAGCGCGCCCTGGCTCGCCTTGTCGGCCTGCGCGGCGAGGTACAGCGCGAAGCCGCCGCCGCCCGTGAGGACGAGGCCGATGACGCCGCGCACGACGCCCGCCTTGACGTCGGCCGGGGTGCCCGCGTCGCGCAGCGCGGCCATCGGGGAGACCTTGCCCGCGCGGCGGGCCGGCAGATACGCGGCGAGGACGGTGACGACGATGCCGAGCAGCAGGCCGATCGCCGGGGTCGTCCACTTCACGGTGAGGTCGCCGGTGGACAGCTCCATGCCCATGGACGACATGAGCTTCATCAGGCCGACGGCCAGGCCCATGCCCGCGCCGACGCCGAGGACGGATCCGACGACGCCGAGCAGCAGCGCTTCGACAAGCACCGACCGGTTGACCTGCCTTCGCGAGGAGCCGATGGCGCGCATCAGGCCGATCTCACGGGTGCGCTGGGCCACCAGCATCGAGAACGTGTTGATGATCAGGAAGATGCCGACGAGGAAGGCGATGCCGGCGAAGCCGAGCAGCGCGTACTTGATGACGTCCATGAAGGAGCCGACGTCCGCCGCGTTGGCGTCCGCGGCCTCCTGCTGGGTCTGGAGCTTGTACGTGCCGCCGGTGTCGAGGGCCGCGGCGACGTCCTTCTTGAGCTGCGCGTCGCTGACGCCGCTGTCGGCGGCGACGCTGATCTGGGTGAACTGCCCGGTCCTGCCGAGAAGTTCGCGCTGTGCGGTCGCGGTGTCGAAGTAGACGACGGCCGCGCCGGGGTTGGTCACCTTGAAGGAGGCGATACCGGTGATCTTCGCCTTGAAGTCGCCGGTGGCGGCGATGGTGCGCAGCTCGTCACCCATCTTCAGGTGGTGCTTCTTCGCCGTGTCGGCGTCGACCATGACCTCGGTGGGACCGCGCGGCGCATGCCCGGAGGTGATCTCCATGGAACGCAGGTCGTTGTGCGTCCAGTTGCCCGCGATGGTGGGCGCTCCGGTGGTGGACCCCATGTTCTTGTTCTCGGAGTTCACCACGGTCACGTTCATCGAACTGACCGCGCCTTCGGCCGACTTGACGCCGCCAACCTTCCGGACGGTGGCGAGCGTGGCCGCGGGCAGGGCCTCGGGCCGCCCGGTGGCACTGCCCTCGGCCTCGGCGTCCTTGGGGCTGACGGTGACGTCGGCCGCGGTGGCGGTGAACAGCTTGTCGAAGGTCTTGTCCATCGTGTCGGTGAACACGAGGGTGCCGGTGACGAAGGCGACCGAGAGCAGCACGGCGACCGCCGAGAGGGCCATCCGGCCCTTGTGCGCGAAGAAGTTGCGCAGCGAGGTCTTCATGACGGTGTTGGCGCTCACGAGGTCCGTCCCCGGGTGTCGGGGCCGGCACCCGGCCGGCGCCCATCGGCGTGTGCGCGGCAGGCGCGCGAGATCGCGGCCGCCACAGCGGCACGCGGCAGGCAGGTCACGGTGTCGGCGGCCCTCACGAGGTCCACCCCCCGGTGTCGGGACCGGGACCCGGCCCGCGCTCATCGGCGTGCGCACGGTCGGCGCACGAGGTCGCGGCCGTCCCTGCGGCGCGCGGCAGGCGGGTCACGATGTCGGCGGTCCTCACGACGTCCGTCCCCGGGCGTCGAAGTCCTTCATGCGGTCGAGGACCGCTTCGGCGGTCGGGCGGTGCATCTCGTCGACGATGCGGCCGTCCGCGAGGTAGAGGACGCGGTCCGCGTACGAGGCGGCCACCGGGTCGTGCGTGACCATCACGATCGTCTGGCCCAGCTCGTCGACGGAGCGGCGCAGGAAGCCGAGGACCTCGGCGCCCGCGCGCGAGTCGAGGTTTCCGGTCGGCTCGTCACCGAAGATGATCTCCGGCCGGGAGGCCAACGCCCGTGCCACGGCGACGCGTTGCTGCTGTCCGCCGGAGAGCTGCGTGGGCCGGTGCTTCAGGCGCTCGGCGAGCCCCACGGTCTCGACGACCTGGCGCAGCCACGCGGCGTCCGGCTTGCGGCCCGCTATGTCCATCGGGAGCGTGATGTTCTCGATCGCGTTCAGCGTTGGGAGCAGGTTGAACGCCTGGAAGATGAAGCCGATCCGGTCCCGGCGCAGCTTCGTGAGCTTCTTGTCCTTCAGGCCGGTGATCTCGGTCTCGTCGAGGAAGATCTGGCCGGACGTGACCGTGTCCAGGCCCGCCAGGCAGTGCATCAGCGTCGACTTGCCGGAGCCCGACGGGCCCATGATCGCGGTGAACCGGCCGCGGGCGATGTCCACGTCGACGTGGTCGAGCGCGACGACTCGGGTCTCCCCCGTCCCGTACGCCTTCACGAGCTGTCGCGCCCGCGCGGCGACGGCCGAACGCTGTCCAGTGTCCCTGTACCCGGGAATGGTTGCAGCCGTAGTCACGGTAAGTCTCCTAAGTCGGTCACGCGTCGGATGCGTGGGATCAACGCCTTGTGAGGCCAAGTCTGGTGGAGCGGGGTGCCCCGGCGCGTTGTGGAAAAGCCCCGTCTTTTCCGGGGGAAAACCCCACCACCCACACGCTACGAAGGCCCCCGCGCCCGCTCGTCCTCCAACGGGACGAACCGACCCTGCCCCGTTCTACGGAGGTCCCCTTAGGGGAGGTCCACCCCTCGGTGGACCTCTACTCAGGGTCGCCTCCACCCGCATAAGCTCCCGACGTAGATACGTGCAGGGGGAACACATGCAGGGAACCACCGACCGGCGGCGCGGAGCCGTCGTCGCCGCGCTGATGCTGAGCATGGCGCTCGCCGCGCTCGACACGACCATCGTCTCGACCGCGGTGCCGCAGATCGTCGGTGACCTCGGCGGCTTCTCCGTCTTCTCCTGGCTGTTCTCGGGCTATCTGCTCGCGGTCACCGTCACCCTCCCCGTGTACGGGAAGCTCTCGGACACCTTCGGCCGCAAGCCCGTCCTGATCGCGGGCAGCGTGCTGTTCCTGGTCGGCTCGCTGCTGTGCGCGTCCGCGTGGAACATGGGCGCCCTGATCGCCTTCCGGGTGGTGCAGGGCCTGGGCGGCGGCGCGATCCAGGGCACGGTGCAGACGCTGGCCGCCGACCTCTACCCCCTCAAGGAACGCCCCAGGATCCAGGCCAAGTTGTCGACCGTGTGGGCCACTTCGTCGGTCCTGGGCCCGGCGCTCGGCGGGCTGCTCGCCTCGTACGCGGGCTGGCGCTGGATCTTCCTGATCAACCTGCCGGTCGGCGCCGTCGCACTCCTCCTGCTCGTACGGCATCTGCACGAACCCCGGGCGGACCGGGAGGGGGCGGCGCGGCCGCGGATCGACTGGGCGGGCGCGCTCGCGGTGTTCGCGGCCGGCGGGGCGCTGCTGACCTGGCTGGTGCAGGGCGGGGTCGCGTGGGCGTGGGGGTCCGTGCCCTCGATCGCCCTGCTCTGTACGGGAGTTGCGCTCATCGGCGCCGTCTTCGTGATCGAACGGCGGGTGGCCGAGCCGATCCTGCCGGGCTGGGTGTGGCGGCGGCGCACCATCGCGGCGGTCAATCTGACGCTCGGCGCGATGGGCCTGCTGATGGTGGCGCCGACCGCGTTCCTGCCGACGTACGCGCAGTCCGTCCTCGGCCTGTCCCCCACGGCCGCCGGCTTCGTGCTCTCCGTCATGACGCTGAGCTGGCCGATCTCGGCGGCCCTGAGCCAGCACGTGTACCGCAGGATCGGCTTCCGTGACACGGCCGCGATCGGCATGGCGGGGGCGCTGGTGCTGCTCGCCGCGTTCCCGCTGCTGCTGCCGTATCCGGGCGAGGTCTGGCAGCCCGTGCTGCTCAGCCTGCTGCTCGGCGCGGCCCTCGGCCTCTTCCAGCTCCCGCTCATCGTCGGCGTGCAGTCCACGGTCGGCTGGGCGGAGCGCGGCACCGCCACCGCGTCGGTCCTCTTCTACCGGCAGATCGGGCAGACGGTCGGTGCCGCGGTCTTCGGCGCGGTCGCCAACGGGGTGATCTCGGCCCACCTCGGCTCCGGCGCCGACCTCGACTCGGTGGCCCGCGACCCGGGCGCCGACGGGGTGCGCCGGGCGATCGACGCGGCCGTCGACTCGGTGTACGTCGGCGCGGCCTGTGCCGCCGGAGTCGCCCTGCTCGTCCTCCTGACGCTGGCCCCGCGGCGCTTCCCCGTCCTGGAATCGGAGCCTCCCGATCCCCTAGCGGAGACGGGCGGACAAGAAAAGTCATCCACGGCACAAGTCCCCCACCAGCAACACTCACCTCACGTACAAGAAAAGTCGTCCGGCACCGACTGATCGTTCAGCCAAACGCTCCCCAACTCGTCTACCTACGAGTAACGTTCCGGCTCCCCACGCACTCCCTGCGGCCCGCCCAGTCCCCGGCGGGCCCGAGTCACGCAAGGAGAACAGGGATGTCGTACCAGCCGCACCCGTCGCAGCCCTATCCGTTCCAGCCGTACTCCCACCCCCACGCGCACCCCCGCTCGCACCGCCTCCCGCGCCACCCCGACGCCCCCAGCAGCGAACTGCGCCTGCTGCGCACCGCCTATCGCTGGCAGCGCCGCGTCGCCACCCTCACGGCCCTCGGGTACTTCACGCTGTTCCTGCTGCTCTCCGCGTTCGCGCCGGGCCTGATGAACCGCTCGGCCACCGGCGGCCTCTCCACGGGACTGCTCATCGGCCTGTGCCAACTCCCGGTCACCTGCCTGGCGTTGTTCCTCTACGAGTACACGGCGCGACGCCGCGTAGACCCGCTCGTCCACCGCATCCGCCGGCAGCGCCGCAAGGGCGGGGGCTACGCGCGATGACCCCAGGTCCAGCCGTTGCCGCCGCGTCCACCGACGCCATGTCCCTGGTCGCTTTCACGGCGGTGGCCACGATCACGCTCCTGCTGTGCATCATGACCGGCCCCGACCGCGACAGTCTGGAGGAGTTCTACACGGGCTTCGGCCACCTCGGCCCGATCCGCAACGGCCTGGCCATCGCGGGCGACTACATCTCCGCGGCCACCGTCCTCGGCACCGGCGGCGTCATCGCGCTGCTCGGCTACGACGGCGTGGCGCTCGCCCTGAGCACGGCGCTCTCCCTGATGCTGCTGATGTTCCTGCTGGCCGAACCGCTGCGCAACGCGGGCCGGTTCACGATGGGCGACACACTGGCGCGGCGGATGCCGGGCCGCTCCGTACGGATGGCGGCCTGCGCGGCGACGATCGCCGCCCTGATGCCCATCATGCTGGTCCAACTGGCGGGTGCGGGCGACCTGTTGGCGTTCCTGCTCGGCTTCACCAACGAGACCTTCAAGACGGCCTGCGTGATCGCGCTGGGCGGACTCATGATCAGCTACGCGGCGATCGGCGGCATGAAGGGCACCGCCGTCATCCAGATCTTCAAGATCGTGATGCTGCTCGGATCGGGCGCGGTGATCGCCGTACTCGTCCTGCGCCGCTTCGACTGGGACCCCGGAACCCTGCTCACGGCCGCCGCGCGCGGCAGCGGCGCGGGCAACGCCTATCTGACCTCGGGCCTCCAGTTCGCGCACAGCCCCACCCCCCGCCTCGACATGATCACTTCGGAGCTGACGGTGGTCGTCGGCGGGGCCGCGCTGCCGCACGTCACGATGCGCATGTACACCGCCAGGCACGCGCGCGAGGTGCGCCGCTCGATGACCTGGGCGGTGTCCGCGGTCGGCCTCTTCGCCCTGGTCATCTCCGTGGTCGCCTTCGGCGCGACGGCGATGCTGGGCGCCCCGGCGATCGCCCAGGCCGACCGGCAGGGCAACACGGCGTATCTGCTCGGGGCGCGGGCGGTCTTCGGGGCGACGACGAGCACGGGCGAGTCCCTGCTGTTCACCGCCGTCACCACGGCGCTGTTCCTCACGCTCCTCGCCTCGGTCGCGGGCATGATCCTGGCCTGCGCGAACTCCCTCGCGCACGACGTGATCGCTTACAGCAAACGGGAATTGACGGATCGTAAGGAGCTGTCGATCGCCCGGATGTCGGCCCTCGGCGTCGGCGCCTTCGCGATCACCCTCGCCTGCGCGTTCCAGCACCGCAACCTGCAACCGCTGGTCATGCTCTCAATCTGCCTGGGCGCCTCCGCCATCGCCCCGGCCCTCGTCTACAGCCTCTTCTGGCGCCGCTACACGCGCGCGGGCCTGCTGTGGACGCTGCTCGGCGGCACGGTCGCCTGCGCCGTCCTGATGACCGGGACCAACCTGGTGTCGGGATCGCCCACTTCGGCGTTCCCCGGCATGGACTTCAACTGGTTCCCGTTCACGACGACGGGCGTCGTGTCCATCCCGCTGGGCTTCCTGTTCGGCTGGCTCGGCACGGTCCTCACGGACCGGCGCAGGGCCGACACTCAGCGGCAGCAGTACGAGGCCGTGGAGGCGTGGATCCTGGCGGGCTCACCGACGGCACCGGACGCGAGCCCGCGACGCTGAGCGTGCCCCCGGCCGCTACTTGCCGAGCCGCTCCGCCAGCTCGGCACGGCGCGCGAGCACACCGTCCTTCAGCTCCTCCATCTCCCGCAACGCGTCCCGGCGTTCGCGCCCCGCGAGGCGGTCGATGTAGAGGCGGCCGTACAGATGGTCCGTCTCGTGCTGGAGGCAGCGGGCGAAGTAGCCGCGCCCCTCGACGACGATCGGCCTGCCGTCCTTGTCGTGGCCGCGCACGACGGCGTGGTCGGCGCGCGCCACCGACTTGTAGGGGCCCGGCACGGAGAGGCAGCCCTCCATCTCGTCGACGAGTCTGCGTTCCGCCGGGGGCTGCTCGTCGAGTACGGGGTTGCAGATGTGGCCGGTGTGCCGCACGCCCCAGTCGTCCTCCATGTCGTAGACGAACAACTGGAGGTCCACGTCGACCTGGTTGGCGGCGATGGCCGCGCCGTGCGCCACGTGGTTCGTCGCGAACATGTCGTCGATCAGGCGGTCGAGCTCGGGCGTGCCGAAGAGCGCGTCGGTGACCGGTTCGCAGCGGCGCCGCAGCACGTCCTCGCCCACGATTGTGATGCGCCGGACCGCACCGCGCTCCACCTCCGGTGTCAGCTGGCCATCACCCATGTCGACTCAACCTTTCGCATCCGCCCACCACTTGACGACCGCCCAACCCTAACGGTGCGGTCGTCCGCTCCCACGTCACGGGGCTCCGCCCCGGACCCCGCGCCTCAATCGCCGGCGGGGCTTGATCTATCAATCGCCGCGGGGGCTTGATGGATCAAGCCCCTGCGGCGATTGAGCAGCGGGGTCCGGGGCGGAGCCCCGTGGGCGGGTGCCGGGTGGGCGTCACTCGGTCTCGGCGGGGGCCTTGCCCGTGAGGGTGGCCAGGGAGGCGCGGACGTGCTCCATGTGGGCGCGGAGCTCCTCGCGCTGCTCCTCGTGGCCCTCCAGCACGCTCTCCGTCTCCCGCTCGATCCGCTCCGCACGCGCGCGTGCCTGCGCGAGCAGCTCCGCGGCCGAGGCCTCCGCGTCCTCCTGGCCGTGCCGCGCCTCCTCCTCGGCCTCACCGAGCGTCCGCTTCGCCTCGGACAGGCGCTCCTCGGCCTCGGCGACGGCGCCCGCCTCCCACGCCTCGGACGCGGCCACCTGCTCGGCCGCCTCCCGGTCCGCCTCTTCGGTCCGCTCGGTGTGCTCCTTGGCCTGGTCGGCGAGGTTCGCGTCCGTGCGCTCACGCATCTCGCGCAGCACCGCGAGGGCCTCGCCCCGCATCTCCTTCACGTCGCGCCGGGCGGACACCCGGATGTCGTCGGCCTCGGCCTGCCCGGCCGCGAGGCGCCGCTGCGCGTACTCCTCCGCCTTGCCGCGCACCTCGTCGGAGTGCGCCTGCGCGTCGTCACGCGCCTCGTCGGCCGCCGCCCGCGCGGCATCGGCCTCGGCCTGGGCGTCGGCCAGCGCGGCGGCGCGCACGGCGGTGTCCTCCTCCTCGGCCAGCTCAAGGAGGTACTGGGCCCGCTTGCCGAGCGTCTCGTACGTCTGCGGGGCGAGGTTCGTGACGGCCTCGCGCAGCCGCTCGGCCTCCTGCTCCATCTCCTTGGCGAGGACCGTCAGACGCGCGGCCCGCTCCCAGGCCTCGTCCCGTTCCCCGGAGAGCGTGGCGGCCGCGGCCTCCACCTGCTCGGTCCTGTACCCCCGGCCCCGTACGACGACGAAGCCGTACTGCGACGACTCCGCTCCACCCGCACCGCTCATCTGGATCCCCTCTCCGGCAAGGCACCGACCGGCACCGGCAAGCCCGATCTACGACATTTTGCGCGATTGGCGCACATCTTGATGGAACAACCGGAGGCGGCCACATTCCGACACACGTGACACTCAGGTCGATCCACTCGGTCCAGGATGCGTCAATTGCCGCCGAAAGTCGGAATCGCCTTGTCCTCGCGCAGTGCGGTGAAGAGCTGATCGGCCTCGCTCTCGTTCCACATCACCACGTCCCCGACCCCTGAAACATTGGGCTCACTGCCCACAGGAACGGTCGTCGTCGAGGCCGGATCGGACATCTTCACACCCATGTTCGCCAGCGCGGCGATCCCGGTGCCCTCGTCGACGACCAGCGCGTCCAGCGCGGCACTCACGAACGGGATCAGCTTCCACGGCGGCACCAGCACCCCCGGGCTGAGCGCCTTGGCGGCGATCGCGTCCACGAGCTGCTGCTGCCGCTTGACCCGGCCCAGGTCGCCGGTCGGGTCGGAGTAGCGGGCGCGCGCGTACTGCAGGGCCTGCGTGCCGTTCATCGTCTGACAGCCCCCGTCGAAGTCGGCACCCGACTTCTCGTCGTGCAGGCCGCCGTCGGCCACACAGATCTCGACCCCGCCGAGCGAGTCGACGACGTCGACGAGGCCCAGGAAGCTGACCTCCGCGTAGTGGTCCATGCGCAGCCCCGTCGACTGCTCCACGGTCTGCGTGAGCAGCTTCGCGCCGCCCACCGAGTACGCGTAATTGATCTTGTTCTTGCCGTACCCGGGGATCGAGACGTACGAGTCGCGCGGGATCGAGACGAGATACGGACCGTTGTCCCCGTAGTGCAGCACCATGATCGTGTCGGTGCGATTTCCCTCGTCGTTGCCGACGTGCAGGTCCTTGCGCTGTTCGGGCGTCAGGTTCTCCCGCGAGTCCGAACCGACCAGCAGCCAGTTCGTGCCCGCGCCCGCCGCCGGCCGGCCGTCGTAGTCGCTGAACGCGTCCGTCGTCTGAAGCCGCGAACCCGCCCAGAAATACAGGCCGACGCCGTACGCGACGAGCACCACGAGGACGACGAGCAGGGTCAGCGCGACCCTCTTGGGCCAGCGCCGCCGCGGCCGCGGCGTCCGCACCGTCGTCGGCTCACTCCACTCACCTGCCATGTGCGCATGATCGGGGCGCCCGGCCCGTCCCGCAGGTCGAGCGCCCCCTCAGAGCCTATGAGCAGAGCCGTACGCGGCTGCCTACAACAGGCCGTCCCACATCTGCTCGAGCAGCACCGACCACCAGGTCTCGGGCGAGCCGAGCGCCGCGGAGTCGATCGCGCTGAGCTCCGCCTGGAAGTCGACGGTCCAGCGGCCCGCCTGCTCCTGGTTGAGCCCGAAGCGCAGCCGCCACATCCGGCCGAGCAGCGCGATGGAGCGGGCGAACTCCGGCAGCCCGCTGTTCACGAACTGCGGCGGCGCCGGGGTGCCGTCGGGCCCCGCCTCCACCGGCACGGCCACGATGTTCGCCGTCCCGTACTGCACGCACAGCGCCTTGCCGAAGTCGCTGCCCATCACGAGGTACGAGCCCGCGTCCGACGCCGCCTGCACGCCACGCTCCTGCGCCAGCTCGGCGAGCGTCGGCACGGGGCGGCCCGGCTGGGCCTGCGCCCAGAAGAACGGCCCGAAGTCGGCGGGCAGCCCCGCGACGACGAGCGTGTGCGCCACGGTGTCCGGGACGCCCTGCCGCGACACGGCCCGCTGGTCGAACCGGAACACACCGGGCCCGAACGCCGCCGCCAGCTCCTGCGCGATCGCCTCCGGCGCGGCCGGGGGCGCGGGTTGCGCGGGGTGCAGCGGGGCGCGCACCGGGGCCGAGCGCTCCGGGCCGTCGGCGACCTGGTGCAGCTCGCCCTGGTGCGCGAGGAGCTGCTGCATGCCCTGCTGGCGGCTCGCGTGATCGGTGCCGTACGGCGCGATCGAGGTGATCCGCGCCTGCGGCCACTGCTCCTTGATCATGCGCGAGCAGTACGCGCCGGGCAGCGAGCAGGACTCCAGCTCCGTGTGGAGTTCGAGTACCTGGTCAGGCGGCACGTTCATGCCGCGCAGCTCGTGGAAGATCTGCCACTCCGGGTGCGGCGTCCCCGGCGCGGACCGCCGGATGAGCTGCTGCTCGGACCCGTCGGGAGCGCGGTACCGCAGCACGGCCTGATACCCGGGCCCCACGGTCGGCTGCCCCGTCGGCTGGGCGGGCTGCTGAGGTTGCTGCGGCTGCGGATACCCGTACGCCGCCGGGGGCGGGCCGGGAATCTGCTGACCGGGAGCGGGCGGGGGCATGGGGCCGGGCGGCGCCGCGCCAGGAGGCGGCGGGGGCTGGTGGCCACCGGGAGCGCCGGGCGGCGGGGGCGGGCCGGGAGGCGGCGCGCCGGGGCCGGAG